>NZ_JBFAEO010000009.1:0-10582 GCF_040642015.1 Actinosynnema sp. NPDC020468 | reverse complement strand
ACCCCAGGGCCTTCGCGGCCGAACCACGAACACTTCCCTCCACGTCACCGGCCAACGCGACCGTCAACGTGTCCACCGCGCCGGGATCACCGACGAGCCCGAGCGCGTTCGCCGCCGAACCACGCACACTCGAGCCCTCGTCACCGGCCAACGCGACCATCAACGCCGGCGCTGTGCCCAGCGACCCGATGCGCCCCAACGCGTTCGCGGACGCGCCGCGGACCGAGGCGTCCGCGTCGTCCGCCATCACCGTCAGCAGAACCCCGACGTCCGGCTCACCGCCGTAGGTGCCGAGCCAGTTCGCGCTGCGCCGGCGTGCGGCCGGGTCGGCCTTGGTCCGGATCCACGCCTGCCGGTCCGCGGCCATGTCCTCGTTCCGCTCGGGTCGCTTGGACGTCGACTCCTTCCTGTTGCGCTGGTGGACCCGCCGCAGGCGCTGGAGCCGCTGGGCGTCCAGCGAGCCGTTCCACAGCGCGGCGAAGACGGCGTCCGCCAACCCCGGGTCCTCGGCGGTGAGCACCCGTTGGACGCCGCGTTGGAAGCCGTCGCGCAGCACCGACGGCGGCACGCTCGCCAGCGCGGCGGTGAGGCGGTCCCGGATTTGGCGGCCCGCGGTGAAGCACCGGCCGAGGTGGCGCCACAGCGTCCCCCGCGCCTCGTCGCCCAGCACGCCCCGGTTCGCCATGAGGACGTCCACCAGCAGCTCGGGGGGCAACGGCCGGTCGTCCTCGGCGAGCAGGCCGAGCACGGCGCCGTCCGGGTCGGCCTGGAGCCCGACCCAGTCGCCGAGGCACTGGTCGAGGTAGCCGGGGTCGAGCACCACCGGTGGCGGCGTGGTCCGCTGCCACGCGAGGGCGAGGCCGAAGTCCACGAAGGCCGGGTGCATGAGGCCGTACTGGCCCTCCGCCGGGTCACCGACCGGCTCCACCATCTGCGTGTCGAGGAACGCCTTCACCGTGTGGGCGATCTCCTCCCGGTCGTCCCACACCCGACCGAGCAGCGCCTCCACGTCCCGGACGAGGAAGTCCGCGTTCCCCTTGCCCGTGGTGATCGCGGCCAGCGCCGCCGCGCACAGCGCCGCCTCCATGCCGAGCCCGCGCTTCGCGGCGTTCCGCTCCCCCCGGCCGAACCCGAACCTGCCCTCGCCGGCCGGCCGCACCACCGTCTCCCGCAGCAGGTCCGCGCGACTTCGCGGGATCCTCCGGTCCGTGCCGGACGGGGTGCCGAGCAGCCAGTCGGTCAGCAGCGACAGCATGAACGGGTTCGACGCGACGCCCAGCATGTCGCCCGACCTGATCTCGGCCAACGCCTCGGTCGCCGACCCGTCGCGCATGCCGAGGTAGGTCTCGATGTCCTGCTCGTCCAGCGGTTCGATGGAGATCGTCTCGACATCGCGCAGGATCGTCCGGTCCAGGTCCTCGACCTCGTCGCGGGAGGTGGCCACCACCGTGAAGTCGTGCGACCCCGCCACCAGCTGCCAGACGAACTTCCACTCGGGCGTGCCCTCGAACTCGCGCCCCAATTCGTTCAACCCGTCGACCAGGAAAACCACCCGGTGTTTCTTGACGTGTGCTTTCCACAACTTCTCGTCGACACCGGACGGGCGTAATTGCCGGGCGAATTCCTTGACGTCCAGACCGCGCACGTCCCACTGCCGGATCATGCGGTTGTCGACAATCGCGCACGGGGTCTCGCGATCCAGCAGCGCGATCGCGCACTGCACCACGGCGGTGCTCTTGCCGGTGCCCGCGCCGCCGATCACCAGCCACGTCCTCGGCCTCGGCTCGTGCTTCGCCCGGTGGTTCGGCAACTGGTCGAGGAGCGCGTCGAACCGAAGGCGATCCCCGGAATCGTCCGCAGAATTGCGGGCGCGGAAAGTGGGACGAAGGTAGTGCTCGACTGTTCTGGCCACCAACCTGTCGCGCACCACGCTGTACGGCGAACCGCTCATCCGTCCCCTGTGCCCGTTCCACTCCGACGAACGTGATCTAAGCTACCACGCGCCAAGCCGGTGAAATGGGTTCTCGCCCCGGTCGGCACCGAGGGCACGCCGTCGGCGTCGGACCGCCGGCCGGGGGTGTTCGGGTCGAGGAGGGGGAAGCATGGCGGAGGGTGACATCACCGTCGCGAAGCTGCTGACGCTGGAGTACGAGCGGCTGAAGGAAGAGCAGAAAACCCGCATCGGGTTCCGCGACAACCTCGTGTACGCGACCCTGGCGTCGATGGCGGCGGTGATCGCGGCGACGTTGAGCGCGCGCGGGCAGGCGAACCTGGCACTACTGCTGCCGCCGGTGGCGCTGCTGCTCGGCTGGACCTACCTGGTCAACGACGAGAAGATCTCGGCCGCCGGCCGGTACATCCGCACCGAACTCGCCCCTCGCCTGGCCGCCGACCTCCCACCCGGCACGCCCGTGTTCGGGTGGGAGTCCTTCCACCGCGGCGACCGCCGCCGGCGTACCCGCAAGGTGCTCCAACTGGCCGTGGACCTCGGGATGTTCTGCGTCGCGCCCGCGGCGGCCCTGGTCGTGTTCTGGGCGTCGAGCCCGCGCTCCGCCGCCTACCTGACGATCTCCGTCGTGGAGGGGCTCGCCGTCCTCGGCCTGGCCGTGCACCTGGTGCTGTACGCGGACCTGACCCGGCACCGGGACGAGGACGGCGTGGCGAGCGCCCCGGACGCACCGGGGCCCGCCGCCTAGTGCCCGCCCGTCAATGGGTCGTGGCCAACCAGAGTTGGCGCAGCGGGGTGACGGGGACGAGGCCCGAGTAGAGGCGGACGTCGTCCACGTCGCCCGACCACGGGGTCGACGGGCTGCCCGCGGTGGTGGCGCGGCCCAGGAGGAGAGCGCCGGTCGACGGGGCGGTGACGACGCCGGTTCCCGGCGTCCCCACGAACCCGCGCTGTTCGGCGCCGTCCACGAACAGGGTGACGCGGCCGGTGCCGGCCTCGTACCGGACCGCCAGGTGGGTCCAGTCGTTCGTGCGCAGCGGGAAGTGCGACGTGGCCGACGCCGGGCCCGACGGGGTCGGCACGGAGAAGGTCCACCGGTTCGCCGCGCAGCCCAGGGTGAACGGCGAGTTCGTGTCGTCCAGGGACAGCGCGGTGCGCGCGGTGGTGGCGCAGTCGGGCACGCGGACCCACGCCACGAGGGTGAACGAGCCGTCGGTGCGGAAGAGCGGCGGGTGGGGGCCGGTGGCCGCGCCCGCGGCGTCGAAGTGGAGCCACCTGTCGGCGTTGTCCGGGCCGGTCGACGTCAGCGACGCGTCGCCGGTCAGGGTGGCGGACCCGGCCGACACCTCGTCCGTCGTCGTGGTGCCGGTGCCCTCGTCCAGGCTGTAGTGCGCGCGGAGCACCGGCAGGGTCGCGGTGGCGGCCGCTTCGGTGGTGCCGAGCGCGCGGTCCCAGAGCCGGGCTTGGTCGAGGGCTCCCGTGAAGGACGCCGCCAGGGTCAGGGTGGCGGGGGTGAGCACGGCGGGCAGCGACTGTTGGCGTACGCCGTCCACCCACAGGGTCAGGTCGGTGCCGTCGTAGGTCAGCAGCAGGTGGGTCCACTGGCCCGCCTGCGGGGCGGCGGTGGAGAGGGCTCGGGTCGAGGGGCTCGTTTCGGCGGCCCAGCGGTGGTCCTCCGGGCGGTACGCCAAGGTCACGCCGTTCAGGGACGCCGCGGTGAAGCGGGTGGTCAGTGCGTCCGGGCGGGTCCACAGGGCCAGCGAGAAGCCGGACGACGTGGCCGGGACCGGGGCCGGGGCGGTCGCGGTGGCGGTGCCGTCGGCGAGGAGGGCGTTGCCGGTGTAGCCCGGGGTGGAGGTCGCGCCGCCGGACAGGGTCAGCGGGGCGCCGGCGGTGCCGGTGTCGACGGCCGTGGAGCCCGAGGTTTCCTCGAATTCCCACACCGACAGGGGAAGGGACGGCTCGGCCACCAGGAACTGGTAGGCGGTCGGGTCCGAGGGCGTGCCCGTGCTGTCGTAGGCCGCGACGTAGAGGGTCACGACGCCGGCGGCGGGCGGGGCGATCGACACCGTCACGACACCGTCGGGTGAGGTCACCGGGACCGGGTGCTCGGTCGGGGTGCCGGCGAACGACCAGCCGTAGCCGGACACGTCCGGGCCGCCCGGCGCGAACGTGAACGTACCGGCGCGACCGGGGCCGCCGTGGAAGCCCGAGGTCGGGTAGTCGGTCGAGGTCACGACCGGGCTCGCCGTGTCGGCGAAGGCCGCGGGCGTCGCGGTGGACCCGAAGGCCACCACGAGGACCGCGACGAGAAGGCGCAGGACGACGACCCGCCCGCGAACGCGTGCGCGCATGGATTCGGCACTCCCCCCGAAGTCTGCCGAGGCCTGACCGGCCCCCACGCCGACACTATGACCGTTTTCCCCCGGATCGGGCACTCTGCCGTTCGGATCAACTACGAAGCGTGACCAGCCGGGGAGTCCACAGTGGAACGGCGTCGGCGTCCCGCGCCACGGCGACCGGCCGGAGGGCGGAATACGATCAGGGGGTCTGGTGGACGCACAACGAGGAGGGCACCACCGCGATGTCGGACTTCAACGAGAAGATCGCCGCCGAGTTCCGGGCCAACGAGGGCGTGGTCGGCGGTCCGTTCGAGGGGCGCAACCTGCTCCTGCTGACCACGATCGGCGCGAAGAGCGGCGAGGAGCGGCTCTCGCCGCTGGTGTACACGCGTGACGGCGACCGGTACGTGATCGCCGCGTCCTACGCCGGCGCGCCGAAGAACCCCGCGTGGTTCCACAACCTGGTGGCCAACCCGAAGGTCGTGGTCGAGGTCGGCACCGAGAAGTTCGAGGCGACCGCGTCGGTGGTCGAGGACCGCGCCGAGCGCGACCGGCTGTACGCGGGCATGGTCGAGCACGCCGAGGGCTTCGCCGCCTACGAGACCAAGACCGACCGGCTGATCCCGGTGATCGTGCTCCAGCGCTGACCGGCACCGCCCGACTTCGCACCGCCGGGTGACCGGGTGGTGCGAAGTCGAGGAGGCCACTACCGGTTCAGGTACGCCAGCACGGCCAGCACGCGGCGGTGGCCCGCCTCGTCGGCGGGCAGGTCGAGCTTGGTGAAGATGTTGCGGATGTGCTTGTGCACGGCGCCTTCGCTCACCACGAGCAGTTCGGCGATGGTGGTGTTGTTGTGGCCCTCGGCCATCAGGCCGAGCACCTCCCGCTCCCGCGCGCTCAGCGTGTCCAGCGGGTCGGACACCCGGCGCAGCGCGAGCAGCTGGGAGATCACCTCGGGGTCCATCGCGGTGCCGCCCTGGGCGACCCGGCGCAGCGCGTCCAGGAACCGCTCGACCTTGCCGACGCGCTCCTTGAGCAGGTAGCCGACGCCGCCCGCGCCGTCGGTCAGCAACTCGGTGGCGTAGCTGTGCTCCACGTGCGCCGACAGCACGAGCACCGGCAGCCCGGGGTGCAGCCGCCTGGCCGCGACCGCCGCGCGCAGCCCCTCGTCCCGAAAGGACGGTGGCAGCCGGACGTCCATGATCACCGCGTCCGGCCGGTCGGCGGCGACCACCGACAGGAAGTCGTCGGCGTTGTCCACGGCGGCGACCACCTCGACGCCCGACGTGCTGAGCAGGAGCACGAGCCCCTCCCGCAGCAGGGCGTCGTCCTCGGCGATCACGACCCGCATGGCAGCTCCACTCGCAACACGGTCGGCCCACCGGGTGGGCTGGTCAGGGTCATGGTCCCGTCGAAGGCCGCGACGCGGCGGCGGATGCCCGCCAACCCGCTGCCCCGGCGTTCGTCCGCGCCGCCGCGGCCGTCGTCCTCCACGACGATCGACAGGGTGTCCGCGGTGCCGGCCAGCGTCACCGACACCCGGGACGCCTCGGCGTGCTTCGTCACGTTGGTCAGCATCTCGGCGACCACGAAGTACGCCGCCGCCTCCACCGCGGCGGGCCGCCGGCCGATGTTCGCGCGGTGCAGCTCGCACGGCACGGCGCTGTAGGCGGCGAGCGCCTCGACCGCGCCGTCCAGCCCGCGGTCGGACAGCAGCGGCGGGTAGATGCCGCGCACCACCTCGCGCAGCTCGGCCAGCGCGTCGGTCGCGGTGTCCTGCGCCTTGCGGATCAACGACAACGAGGTCTCCGGGTCGCGCTCGTGCAGCTGGTCCGCGATGCCGAGCTGCATCACCACCGCCGCGATCCGGGCCTGCGCGCCGTCGTGCAGGTCGCGCTCGATCCGGCTCAGCTCCGCGCCGTGCGCCTCCAGGGCGGCGGCGCGGGAGGCGGACAGCTCGGCGACCCGGTCGGTCAGCACGGCGCCCTCGGGCGCGGCGAGCAACGCCTTCGCGATGCCGACCTGCCACCGGGCGATCGTCGGCAACCACAGCGAGAGCACGAGGAAGCAGACACCGATGAGGGCCGCGGCCCACGCCGTCGGCACCGAGTCCACCACCAGCGCCACCGGCGTCTGCACGCCGCCGGGCGCCAGCCGCCACACCGCGGCCATCACCAGCAGCTGGAGGCCGTCGCCAGGCAGGCCCAGCGCGATCGTGCCGAACAGCAGCCCGGTGACGCCGTGCGTGGCGAGCCACGCGAGGTCGCGCCGGGTCGCCGGGTCCTTGAGCACCGAGCCCGACCGGTACGGCTCCGGTATCGGCGTGTTCGACGCGCGGGCGGCGCGGCGGCGCTCGAAGCCCGCCTGCCACCGGACGACGCGGACCGCGTAGGGCAGCGACGGGATGCCGACGCCCACCGCGCAGAACGCCAGCAGTGCCACCAGCACGAAGGTGGTGACCAGCGCCACGATCGCCGTGCCCAGGCCGACGACCAGGTACAGCCAGGCCCTCCCGCAGGATCGCAGCAGCGTCTTCACGGTGCGATTGTGCCTCAGCGGAGAACCCCCGGCGCACAGGTGGTGCTGGCGCTACCCCCGTTCGCCCCCGTACGGGATCGAACGCGGACGCCGCCGAACCTAGCGTTCTCCCCATGGAAACGTTGACGAGGACCTACGCCTTGACCCTGGAAGGCGTGCGCAAGGTGTACGGCTCGGGCGACGGCGCGGTCACCGCGCTGGACGGGGTCTCCGTCGGCTTGGCACGAGGCAGCTTCACCGCCGTGATGGGACCGTCCGGATCGGGCAAGAGCACCTTCCTGCACTGCGCCGCCGGACTGGACCGACCGACCGCGGGCCGGGTGCTGCTGGGCGACACCGACCTGGGCGGTCTCGGCGAGACCAAGCTCACCGAGCTGCGCCGCGGCCGGATCGGGTTCGTGTTCCAGGCGTACAACCTGCTGCCGGCCCTGACCGTGCGGCAGAACATCACGCTCCCGCTGCGCCTCGCGGGCCGCAAGGCCGACCAGCGGTGGTTGAGCGAGATCGTGGAGCGGGTCGGCATCGCGAGCAGGCTCGACCACCGACCGTCCGAACTGTCCGGTGGCCAGCAGCAGCGGGTGGCGATCGCCCGCGCGCTGGTCGGCCGACCCGAGGTGCTGCTGGCCGACGAGCCGACCGGCGCGCTCGACAGCCGCACCGCGCGCCAGGTACTCGAACTGCTGCGGACCCTGGTGGACTCGCTGGGGCAGACCGTGTTGATGGTCACGCACGACCCCGTCGCCGCCTCCGCCGCGCACAGCGTGCTGTTCCTCGCGGACGGCAGGCTCGCGGGCACCCTCTCGCACCCGACGCCCGACCGCGTCGCCGCGCACATGACCCGCCTCGGGGAGTGGTGACCGCGATGTCGTTCCTCGCCTGGCAGACGATCCGGACCCGGCTCAGCGGGTTCGTGGGCGCGTTCATCGCGATCCTGTTCGGCACGGCGCTGGTCGCCGGCTGCGGAATCCTGATGGAGTCCGGCATCCGCGCCGGTGTGCCGACCCAGCGCTACGCGGCCGCGGCCGTGGTGGTCGGCGGCGACCAGAACGTGCGCCCGCCGAACTCCGACGCGCTGACCTTCGCCACGGTGGCCGAGCAGCCCGCGCTCTCCGCGTCGCTGGTCGACAGGATCGCCGCGGTGCCCGGGGTGCGGGTCGCGGTGCCCGAGCAGAGCTTCGCCGCGCACGTGCTCGACGCCGGCGGCCAGGTGGTGGGCGGCAAGCCCTCGCTGGGCCACGGCTGGGAGTCCGCCGCGCTGGCGCCCTTCACCCTGCGCGACGGCCACGAGCCCCAGGGCGACGACCAGGTCGTGCTGGACGCCGAGGTGGCCGCGCGTGCCGGTGTCCACATCGGACAGCAGGTCCGCGTGGTGACCCGGTCGACGCCGCTGACGTTCGAGGTGGTCGGCATCGCGACCACGCCCGCCGGTGACGGGTTCACCCGCCAGTCCTCGCTGTTCTTCAGCACCGCGCGGGCCGCGGCGCTCGCGGAGAACCCCGACCGGGTCAACGCGATCGGCGTGCTGGCCGACCAGGGCGTCGACGCCGACGGGTTGGCCGACCGGGTGGAGGAGGCGCTCGACGGCGAGCACGTGACGGTCGCCTCGGGCATCGGGCGCAGCTCGGTCGAGTTCCTCGACGTGGGCCAAACCCGGGTGATGCTGATGGCGATCTCCGGTTCCTTCGGCGGGTACGCGATGATGGTCGCGATCTTCGTGGTGGCCAGCACGCTCGCGCTCACCATCGGCCAGCGCCGCCGGGAGTTCGCGCTGCTGCGGGCGATCGCGGCCACGCCGCGCCAGATCCGCAAGCTGATCGCGGTCGAGACGATGGCCGTCGCGGTCGTCGCCGGACTCGCGGGCAGCGCGCTCGGCGTCGCGGTCGGCTTCGGGCTGCGGGACGCGTTCGCCGCCATCGGCGTGATCCCGGACGACTTCGCCCTGGCGCTGAGCCCGATCCCGCTCGCCGCGGCGTTCGTGATCGGCCTGCTGTCGGCCAGGTTGGCCGCGTGGTCGGCCGCGCGCCGCCCGTCCTCGATCAACCCGGTCGAGGCGCTGGGCGAGGCCGCGGTGGAGCGCAAGCGGATCGGGCCGGTGCGGACCGGCATCGGCTGGGGGCTCCTGGTGGCCGGCGTCGGGCTGGCCACCGTGCCGCTGTACAGCCACGGCGAGGCCGCGATGGCGATGTCGGTGATGTCGTCGCTGGTGTTCATCATCGGCCTGTCCCTGTTGGGCGGCAAGGTGACCGGGTTCTTCGTCCGGGTCCTCGCGCCGGTGCTGAGCCGGGTGTCCCGGGTCGGCGGCTACCTCGCCGCGCACAACACCCGGGCCAACACCAGGCGACTGGCCGCCGCCGTGACGCCGCTGATGCTCGCGGTCGGCTTCGCGCTGGTGAACTACTACAGCCAGACCACGAGCCAGGCCGCCGTGCAGCGGGAGACCGCGCGGACCACGACCGCGGACTACGTGCTCACCGGCGCGACCGGCGGCGTGCCGCCCGAGGTGGCCCGGGCCGCGCGCCAGGTGCCCGGCGTGTCCGCCGCCAGTTCGCAGGTGCGCACCGTCGTGATGTCCTTCGAGATCCACCAGGACCAGGCCTCGGTGGACCGCTCCCCGGCGCAGGGGGTGACCGGCGACCAGGTGGCCGGAGTGCTGGACCTGGGCGTGACCTCCGGCGACCTGCGCGACCTGACCGGCGACACCGTCGCGCTGAGCGAGGGTCAGGCGGGGTGGCTCGACAAGAAGATCGGCGACGAGGTCGAGTTCGCGTTCGGCGACGGCGCGCCCGCCAAGCTGCGCCTGGTCGCCACCTACGCGCACGACCTGGCGTTCGGCGACTACGTGCTGCCGGCCGACCTGGCCCGCGCGCACACCACGAACCGGGTGGACACCGCGGTGCTGGTCCGGACCGACCCGTCGGCCGACCCGGCCGCCGTGCGCACGGCGCTCGAGGGCCTGGCCGGGACCTACCCGGGCCTGTCCGTGGCCGACGGCGCGAGCCTCGCCGCGCCGGACGACCCGGTCCGGCAGTCGCAGTTCTGGCTGAACCTGGTCGCGGTCGGCGTGATCCTCGGCTACGTCGCGATCTCGGTGGCCAACACGCTGGTGATGAGCACCGCGCAGCGCGGCCGCGAGTTCGCCCTGCTGCGGCTGATCGGCGCGACCCGGCGCCAGGTCGTGCGGATGATGCGGATCGAGGCGGTGGTGACCGTCGGCATCGCGATCCTGCTGGGTTCGCTGCTCGCGGCGCTGCCGCTGGCGATGCTGGGCATCGGCTTCATCGGGAGCCCGGTGCTGGCCGGACCGCTCGCGGTGTACCTCGGGGTCGTCGGCGGCGCCGCGCTGCTCGGGTTCCTCTCGCTCGGCGTGGCCACCCGGGTGAGCCTGCGCGCCAGGCCGATCGACGCCATCGGGTTGCGCGAGTGATGACCGAAGACCGGTGGGACAAGGGAAAGGACGAGGTTGTCGTGCGAGTGGACGAGCAGAGGAGCGGTTCGATGGTGGTGGCCCCGCTGTGGGTGGTGCTGGTGCTGAGCGCGGGTGCGAACGCGATCGCCTCGTTCGCGCACCTGGGTCTGGGGTGGCAGCTCACGGCGGGCGGCGTGTCCACCGTGTGCGCCGTGGCCCTGGCCGCGCACTACGCCCGCAAGCGGCGGGCGCGCTGAGCGCACCGCGTCACAGGAACAGCGCCGCCAGTCCCGCTGGCTGGGACAGCAGGGCCGGCTCACTCACCCGATGGTGCTGCGCGACGGTGGC
>NZ_JBFAEO010000008.1:0-179476 GCF_040642015.1 Actinosynnema sp. NPDC020468 | reverse complement strand
GGCGGGCCGCCGCGCGTGCCCCCCCTCCACCGCGCCCCCCGCCCCGGCCCAGGTCCTGCTCGAAGTACTCACGACGGCGTTGGCGAGACAGCCGATCAAGGAAACGTGATCCGGTGCCCTCCCCTGCGCCGGCGGGGTGGGCCCCTGGACGAGCGCATCCCGGCTGACGGTGAATTACCCGGTCGGCGTACCCGGATGTTCGGTGGCAGGCGCCGCCGAGCGCGAGCTCGTTCCCGCCCGAATTCGTCCACCGAGGACGGTGTCACCGCGGTCGCGGACCATGTCGGTGACGGGGCCGCCTTTGGTGGTGCGCACAAATCTCGACCGGCACCGGCTGGATCCGGTCGCGATGCTGTTGACACTCCCCCGGCCGCCGGACTAAGTCTGATGACGGCGGTGCGGTGATTGCCATCGGGGGCGTTGCCGCGGGTGTTCGCCCCTGGGCGGACACCCGGTCGATTTCCGCGCCTTTCCCTACGCTCGACAGGTGTGAGCACCACCGGGATCGGCCCGGGGTGCGCGGTTCGCTTGACGGAAAGGCGTGAGGGGAACTTGTCCGCTGAGCAGGGGCGTGAGCGGTTGTCCGGCCACTACTTCGAGTTCAACCGGGCGGAGTGGGCGGAGTTGAGGGAGTCGACCCCGATGACGCTGACCGAGGACGACCTGGTCGACCTCCAGGGTGTCAACGAGGAGCTGTCCGTCGAGGAGATCGTCGAGGTCTACCTGCCGCTGTCGCGGCTGCTCAACCTGTACGTCGCGGCCACGCAGGGACTGCACCAGGTGGCGAACTCGTTCCTCGGCCGCGACTCGGCCAAAACCCCGTACGTGCTGGGCATCGCGGGCAGTGTGGCCGTGGGCAAGAGCACGACGGCGCGCGTGCTCCGCGCGCTGCTCTCGCGCTGGGCGGACCACCCGGAGGTCGAGCTGGTCACCACCGACGGGTTCCTGCTACCCAACCGCGAGCTGGCCGAGCGCAACCTCATGCACCGCAAGGGTTTCCCGGAGAGCTACGACGTGCGGCGGCTGATCCGCTTCCTGGACGACATCACCTCCGGGCGCCCGGAGGTCACCGTGCCGAAGTACTCGCACCTGGTGTACGACGTGCTGCCCGAGGTGGACACGATCTCGCCGCCGGACATCCTCATCGTCGAGGGGCTCAACGTGCTCCAGACGTCGCCGAACCCGGCGCGCGGCCGGGCCGCCGTGTTCGTGGCGGACTTCCTGGACTTCACGATCTACCTCGACGCCGATCGGGAACACCTCAGGAAGTGGTACGTGGACAGGTTCCTGACGTTGCGCAGGACCGCTTTCCGGGACCCGGCCTCGTACTTCCACCGCTACTCCAGCCTTTCCCTGAGCGACGCCCGGCGGACCGCGCTCGACATCTGGGACCGGATCAACGGGCCGAACCTGGTCGAGAACATCGCGCCCACCAGGTCGCGGGCGCGGCTGGTGTTGCGGAAGGGCGGTGACCACCGGGTGGACCACATCCGGCTGCGCAAGTTGTGACCGGGGCGGACAGGCCTCGACGGCGGAAGACGGTACGGGGGTGGAACTGGTGTTGTTGGACACGTTCAAGGTCGTGCACTGGATGAATGCCCGCAAGTTCACCGGGGACGAACTGGCGGCGCGGCTGGGCGTCGACGGTACGGCGCTGGCGGAGCTGTTGTCCGCCGACACCTGCACGGTGTCCGAGGACTTGGCGCAGTTGCTGGCGAAGGCGCTCGACGTGGATACCGGGCAGCTCGCCGGCGACGAGCGGCGGGAGACCGTGGTGATCCGCACGGCCGCCGAGATGCGCGCGACCCGCCGTGCCGTCCGGCGCGACGGCGCGCACTTCTACAACTACTACACAATGGCTGCGCCGCGGGGGAAAGTCGCGCCGGTCATCCTGGACGTCCTGTGCCCGGCGGACCGGCTGCCCGCGCTCAACAACGGTCACCTGGAACCGGCGATCACGGTCAACCTCGGTCCGGGCGACATCAACGGCAGGTGGGGCGAGCAGCTCACCGACGCGACCTGGCGGCGGATGCGGGCCAACCGCGGTGCGGACCCCTGGGTGACCGGGGACTCCTACGTCGAGCCGTCGTACTGCCCGCACACCTACGCGCTGGCGACCGACGAGCCCGCCCGGATCATCTCCTACACCGGGGAATCCGGTCTGGCGCCGCTGATCGGCGAGTCGAACCTGTGGCCGGACCACGCGTTCGAGGCGCTGCTCGCCGCGGTGGCGGACGGCGGGCCCGGCGCGGTCCTGGCGGCGACGGCCGCCCGACGCGGCTACGACGAGGCCGCCCTGGCCGCCGCGGCGGGCGTTCCGCAGGCGCGGGCGACCGAGTTGCTGCGCGGTCGCGCCGAGCCGGACCTGGCGGAGGCGCGGGCGTTCGGCCGGGTGCTGGCGACCGACTACCGGGTGTTGCTGCCCGCGCCGCGGGAGCACGACGAGGTCGGCAAGACCTTCTGCTCCGTCGAGCAGAGCAGGGCGGACGCGCGGGACTTCCGCGGGTACCGGGTGGCGCCCCTGGCGGGTGCCGGCCACCTGCCCGACCTGACGGGGTTGTACGTGCGGGTCGACGGTGACGCGGCCCGGCTCGACCTGAGTGAGTTCGGCGAGACCCACTACCTGGTGCGCGGCGGCGCGGTGACCCTGCGGTGGCGGCGCGCGGACGGCGGCGTGTCGGCGGCGGAGCTGACCGAGGACGACAGCGCGTGGGTCGCCCCGTTCGTCGCGCACGGCTGGTCGGGTCGGGGTGACCTGGTGAAGCTCGGCAGCGGGCGACACCTGTCCTCCGTGGACTTCCTGGAGCTGTCGAACACCTTCCGGCCGGGCACCGCGCTGCGCCGGGGTCGGCGCGACCGGCTCGGCTGGGGCTACGACCCGTCGGCGGTGCGCTGATGCGCGTGGTCTACACGGATCCGGCGTGGGCGGTGGACGAGCACGGCGCGCTGGACCCGGACGCGGCGTGGGTCGAGCGCGAGGTGTACGGCGAGGACGTCGAGTTCGTGCCGGGACTGCACCGGGACGGGCGGTTCCTGACCGACGGACCGGAGTTCGCCGAGCTCGTCGCCGGTGCCGACGCCCTGGTGGTGTACCGCTGCCAGGTCACCCCCGCGCTGCTCGCGGCGGTCGGGCCGTCCTGCCGGGTGGTCGCGCGGCAGGGCGTCGGCCTGGACAACCTCGCCGTCCCGCTGCTGCGCGCATCGGGCCTGTGGGGCTTCCACGTGCCCGACTACTGCGGTGACGAGGTCAGCACCCACACCCTGGCGCTCGCGCTGGGCCTGGAACGCGGCCTGTGCGTGCAGGACCGGCTGGTCCGCGCCGGCCGGTGGAACATCCACGCCGGCCGGATCCCGCGCCGGACGGCCGCGCTGACCGCCGGGATCGTCGGCTTCGGCCGCATCGGCCGCGCCACCGCCCGGAAGTTGCAGGCGTGCTACGGGCAGGTGCTCGCCCACGACCCGCACGTGCCGGCCGACCTGATGGCGAGCCACGGCGTGCGCCACCGCCCGGCGCTGACCGCGCTGCTGGCCGAGTCCGACCTCGTCGTGCTGCACGCGGACCTGAACGAGGGGACGCGGCACCTGATCGACGCCGAGGCACTGCGCCACGTCCGCCCGGGCGCACTGCTGGTGAACACCGCGCGCGGTGCCCTGGTCGACCTGCCGGCGGTGCTGGAGGCACTGGGCGACGGCCGGCTGGGTGGTTTCGCGTCGGACGTGTTCACCCCGGAGGACCCGAACGACGACGCGGTCGGGCGGGAGCTGTTGGGCAGGCAGGACGTCATCGTCAGCGCGCACCGCGCCTTCCTGTCCGCCGAGTCGGAGACCAGCCTGCGGCGGCGCGTGGCCGACGGTGTGCGGCACGTGCTGACCAGGAACGAGCCACCACCCTTCGGGCGCGTCGCGTGAGGCGGGCCGTCCGGCGGGGTGCGGAGGAATGGGGGAAACATGCACAGGATCAGCGGTGAGTCGTTCCGGGCGGTGCTGGCGCGCGAGGGCGCCGTCCGGGTGGCGGGCGCGCACGACGCGCTCGGTGCGTCACTGGCGCAACGGGCCGGGTTCCCGGCGGTGTGGGCGTCGAGCCTGGAGATCTCCGCGGCGCGCTGCGTTCCGGACGCGAGCATGCTCACCATGACCGAGTACCTGGAGGCGGCGGTGCGGATGCAGCGCCAGATCGGTATCCCGGTCGTCGCGGACTGCGACACGGGGTTCGGCAACAACCTCAACGTGGCCTACCTCGTCCACGAGTACGAGGCCGCGGGCATCACGGCGATCTGCATCGAGGACAAGTACTACCCGAAGATGAACAGCTTCGCGCCGGGCAGGCACGACCTGCTCGACGTCGACACGTTCGCGCGCAAGATCGCGGTGGCCAAGCAGGCGCAGAGCGGCGAGGACTTCTTCGTCATCGCCCGGACCGAGGCGATCATCAGCGGACTGGGCGTGGACGAGGCGCTCAAACGCGGCCACGCGTACGTGAAGGCCGGGGCGGACGCCGTCCTCGTGCACTCCAAGGCGAAGACGAACGTCCAGGTGCTGTCGTTCCTCCAGCAGTGGGACTCCCCGGTGCCGGTCGTCGTGGTGCCGACGACCTACCCGGACTGGCCCTTCGACGAGGCGGTCGCGGCGGGCGCGTCCGTTGTCATCTACGCGAACCAGGGCCTGCGCGCGACCGTCGGGGCGTTGCGGGACACCTTCCGGGCGATCGTGGCGCAGGGCAGCTCGGTGGCCCTGGAGGGCGATCTCGCCACGCTGGACGACGTCTTCGACCTCCAGCGGCTGCGGCAGTGGCAGGAGCTGGACCGGTGATCGACGCGGAGGACTTCTGCGCCCGGCTCGCCGCGCGGGGCTTCACCCACGGCACCGGCGTGCCCTGCTCGTACTTCAGCGGGCCGATCGAACTGCTCTCCCGCGAAGGCCGGTACCTCCCGGCGGCGAACGAGGGCGCGGCGCTCGCCATCGCGGCGGGCGCGGCGCTGGCGGGCCGCCGCACCGCGGTCCTGGCGCAGAACTCCGGTCTGGGCAACATGGTGAACCCGCTGACCTCGCTCAGCCTCGTCTACGACATCCCGGTGCTGGTGTTCGCGAGCCTGCGCGGGTGGCCGGACCCGGCGCGGGACGAGCCGCAGCACGCGGTGATGGGTCCGGCCACCACGAGGTTGCTCGACGGCCTCGGTGTCGCGTGGTCGCTGCTGGACGAGGACCCGACCCGATTCCCCGACGTGCTCGACGCCGCCGAGGAGGAGCTGCGCCGCGGCAGGCCCGCTTTCGTGCTGGTGCGCAGGAACGCGGTCGGCGGTGTCGCGAGACCGCCCGCCGGCCCGGCTTCCGGGCCGACCCGGGCGGACGTGCTGCGGGCGCTGGTGCCCGAGCTGCGCGGGGCGGCCGTCGTGTCCACGACCGGGTACACCTCCCGCGAGCTGTTCGCGGTGCGGGACGACGAGAACCACTTCTACATGCAGGGCTCGATGGGGCACGCGGCGGCGCTGGGCCTCGGGGTGGCGCTCGGCCTGCCCTCCCGGCCGGTCGTGGTGCTCGACGGCGACGGTGCGGCGCTGATGCACCTGGGCACGCTGTCCACGATCGGGGCGGCGGCGCCCGCGAACCTGGTGCACGTCGTGTTCGACAACGGCGCGTACGAGTCGACCGGTTTCCAGGCCACGACCTCGGGCACGACCGACTTCGTCCACATCGGACTGTCGAGCGGGTACCGGACGGCGCGCGAAGCCACCGACCCGGACGACGCCGCCGCCCTGCTGCGCGGGATGCTCGCGGCGGAGGGGCCGCACCTGCTGGTGGTCCGGGTGTCGCCGGCGACCGGTTCCGCGCCGCCCCGGGCGACCGCGGCGGTGAGCGCTCCCCTTCTGCACCACCGCTTCCGCACCGCGCTCACGGGGGTGGCACCGGGATGCGGGTGATGTGCGGCAGGGGCGCGATCGCCCGGCTGCCGGAGGTGCTGGCGGGTTACGGCGCCGAGCGGGTCCTCGTGGTCGCGAGCCGCCGCCGGTTCCGCGCCGCCCGCTTCCCGCCCGGCGTCGACGTCGAGCTGTTCGACGGCTTCTCGCCCAACCCGGTCCTGGCCGACGTGGTGCGCGCCTGCGCGGTGCGGGACGAGCGGCGGCCCGACGTGGTGGTGGGGCTCGGCGGCGGCAGCGCCCTCGACGTGGCCAAGTGCGCCCGGCTGCTGCCCGCCGACCTCACCGCCGCGCGCGCCGTACTGGACGGCGGCGCGGTCGAGGGTCGCGCTCGGGCACCGCTGGTGCTCGTGCCGACGACGGCGGGCTCGGGCAGCGAGGTCACCCGCTTCGCGACCCTGTACGACAGGGGGGCGAAGCGGTCGTTCGACCGGGCACGGGTCCGGGCCGACGTCGCCATCGTCGACCCGGACCTCCTCGGGTCGTGCCCGCCGGAGCTGGTGGGCAGCTGCGCCTTCGACGCGCTGTGCCACGCGGTCGAGTCCCTGTGGAGCAGGCGGGCGACGGCGCCGTCGCGCGGGTTCGCCCGCGCCGCGCTGCGCGGTCTCGTCCCGCTGCTCGCCGAGGGGGCGCGCGTGCCGGACGCCGCGCAGCGCGACGTCCTGGCCCGCGCGGCGCTCGCGGCGGGACGTGCGATCGACTTGACGAGGACCACGGCGGCCCACGCCTTCGCCTACCGGCTCACGTCCGCCCACGGCGTGCCGCACGGGGTGGCGTGCCTGCTGAACCTGAGTTGGCTGCTGCCGTACAACATCGAGCGCGCGGGTGTCCCCGAGGTCGTGGCGCTGCTCGGCGCGACGGGCCGCGACCCGCTCGACGTGGTGGTCGGCGCGTTCGGCCGGTTCGGCTGGTCGCACCGCCTGCGGGACTACGGCGTCACGCGGGACGACCTGCCGGCCCTGGTGGACGCCGGTTTGGGTGTCCGAGCGCGGGCGGACAACAACCCCGCGCCGCTGGAGCGCGGGGAAGTGTTGGAGGGACTGCGCCGAGTCCTGTGAGGGTGGGCGCCCACCCTCACCGGTGGGCGCTCGCGAACCACACCCGGCCGGCGCCGGCGCCCCGGGTCGGTCGTGGGACGTCCCGGCCGAGCGACCGCGCGACCTCGGTCGGCTCCACCACCCGCGCGGCCCAGCCTCGCGCGGCCAGCCACGCGGCCGGGTCGTCCACGGCCGACAGCCAGGCCGCGCCGTTGCGGGCGAACTCGCCGAGGTCGAGGTCACTCGGCCGGCCGTCCAGGAAGGCGGTGTTGACCTGTTCCACGGCGAGCCTGCTGCCCACCGACGACGCCGAGCCCACGCCGGCCAGCACGGCCTCCTGCACGGGAGGCGGCAGGAAGAACAGGATTCCCTCGGCCACCCAGGCGATCGGCTCGTCCACGCGCAGGCCGGCGCCCACCAGGTCCGCGAGCCAGTCGCCCGTGAGGTCGCTCGGCACCACCACCCGGTCGGCGGTGGGCCGCGCGCCCGCCGAGTCGATCACCCGCTGCTTGAACGCGAGCACGTCGGGCAGGTCCAGCTCGAACACAGTGGTGTCGCGCGGCAGGCCGAGCCGGAACGCCCGGGTGTCCAGGCCCGCCGCCAGGATCACGACCTGGCGGCAGCCATCGGCACGCGCCCGCACCACGAAGTCGTCGAAGTACCTGGTGCGCACGGCGAAGAAGTCGTGGTGCGGTGCCCCGTCCTTCCGCAGCGCCGCGTACGGGACGGCGTCCGGCCCGCCCGCCGCGCCGACGAACGCGTCCGCCAGGTCGTCGGTGAACAGCGCGTCGGGTCGACGCGACTCCACGGCGCGGGCGAGTGCGATCACGAAGGCCGTCGACTCCACCGCGGACCCGGCGAAGGAACGCCCCGAGTTCATCGGACCTCCTCCTCGAGGCGCCGGTCCAGGCCGGGATCGACGTCGGGCACGCGGTAGTCGCGCACGAACCGCTCCTCCAGCAGCAGGATGCTCAGCACCTGGAGGTAGGAATGGCTGTAGGGGTAGGGAACGTGGCCGTTCTCGAACGTGCCGACCTTGTCCAGCAACGCCTTCACCCCGACCCGGTCCAAAATAGAGGACGAGTCCGGTGCGGACGAGAGCAGGTCGTCCACCCAGTCACCGGCACCGGGCAGCAGGGCGCCCGCTCCGGGCACGCGCAGGCCGAACTTGGGCCGCCGCACCACCTCCTCGGGCAGCACGTCCGCGAACGCGTCCCGCAGCACGCGCTTCTCCTGCGCTCCGCGCAGCGCCCACTCCCTCGGCAGCGAGGTCGCGAACGCGACCAGCGCCGGGTCGAGGAACGGGTAGCGCGACTGGAGCGTGGACCCCGCCGCCGGCCGGTCGCCCTGGCAGGTCATGCCGTACCCGATGAAGAGGGTGTGGATGTCGAGCCACTGCGCCCGCCGGACCAGGTCCCAGCGGTCGAAGTCGGGCACCTGGCCGTGCACCCAGTCGAGCAGCCGGCGGTCGACGTCCGCCGCCCGCACGTCGCCCGCCAGCAGCCCGGCGACCGGCTCGCTCTCGAAGCGGCGCAGGTGCACGCCGAACGGCGAGCTCCCGAGTCGGTCCCGGTGGAACCGCACGATGTCCGGGCTGCTGGTCGAGTCGGTGGCCCGGATGTCGTGCAGCACGCGATCGAGCTCGCCCGCCGCGCCGTCGAGCGACCCCGAACGCAGGAACTCCTGCGCCACCACCGCTTCCTTGGTGATGTCGTACCCGAGGAACAGCTCGTCGGCGCCACCGCCGCTGACCATGAGCCGCATTCCGTGCTCGGTGGCGTGCCGGGCGAGCAGCGCGTACCCGATGGGCGCGGCGCGGAACAGCGGGACCTCGCACCGGTGCACCGCGTCCGCGAACGAATCCCGGATGTCCTTCTCCGACACCGTGATCGAGGAGTGCTCCGAGCCCAGCGCCGACACGACGACCTGCTGGTGGTGCGACTCGTCCACGCGCCGGTCGGCCAGGCGGATCGAGAAGGTCCGCAGGGCGCCGCCGCGCAGCTCGCGGACGATGGAGGCGATGACGGCGGAGTCGAGCCCGCCGCTGACCAGGACGCCGACCCCGTCGTCGGTGCCCGGGTTCCCGATGCGGGTTCGCACGGCCTCGGTGAGGGTGGCCCGAAGCCGCGCCTTCGCCTCGTCGTAGTCCGCCGGGGGGTCGGCCGGCGGCGAACCGATCGCGTCGAAGCCGTGGAAGTGCTTGCGCAGCTCGGTGTTGTCCTCGCGGACCGTCAGGACGTGACCGGAGGGGAGGGAGTCGACGTGCTCGAAGGAGGTCTCGCCGGGTATCGCCGCCCAGAAGCGGGAGGCGGCCAGCACGCGGGACGCGGACAGCTCGCGCGGCACCTCGGGAAACCCGAGCACACCCTTGATCTCCGACGCGAAGTAGAGCGCACCGCCTCGACGGGAGTAGTAGAGCTGGCGCTCGCCGAACGGGTCCCGGGCCAGCGTCAGCTCGCCGCGCTCCCGGTCGTAGAACGCAAACGCGTACTGCCCGTTCACCCGACGAAGGGTGTCGCGCACGCCCCAGCGCGCCAGCGCCCACAGCAACACCTCGGTGTCGCCGGCGGTGTCGAAGCGGCACCCCTCGGCGGCCAGCTCGGCACGCAGCGCGCCCGCGTTGAAGACCTCGCCGTTGAACCCGAGCACGAACCGGCGGTCCGGGGTGCGCATCGGCTGCCGCCCGCGCACGGGGTCGGTGAACGGACGGCCGACCACACCCAGCGCCAGCCGCCCGTCGTGGTAGGACCCGGCCGCGCCCGGTCCCCGGTGGGCGATGGCCCGGATCGCGCGGTCCAACCCCGCGCGCCTGCGGTCGTCGTCGCGGTTCCCGAAGGAACCGGCTATGCCTCCCATGTGTGCCCCCGAGTTCTCGTGTGTTCAGTACCTGCCGGTGGCCGGCGCCACGGCCCGGCCGGGTCCGTACGGCGCCCGGTCAAGCCACGCGCCGAGGCTCGGCACCCACGGCGCGAGCAGCCCGGAAACCCGTCGTGCGGCCACCCGGACGCGACCGCGCGGCCTCATGTGGGCGAGCGCGGCGGCCGCCGCCGCGCTGTTGGCCAGTGCCGCCGCCCGGCGTCGTTCCGCGAACTCGTCGACGGCGGCCCGCGCCCGCGCCCCGCTGGTCGCGAGGCGGGCGACGGCGATCGCGGTCGCGGCGCTGTCGGCGTCGGCGATGCCGCTGTTCATGCCCCGCGCGCCGAACGGCGGGAACAGGTGCGCGGCCTCGCCGACGAGCAGGACCCTTCGCCGCGGATCGGTGAAGGTGTCCGCGACCCGGTGCGTGAAGTGGTACTTCGACGCCCACCTGATCCGCTCCGCGTACGCGGCCGGTACCACCCTGGGCAGCCACCGGCGGACGGCGTCGAGGGTCGCGAACTCGTCGTCGGCGTCGGTCGCCCGGCACTGGAGGTCCACCTGGAACCCGGAGGCGAACGGCACGACCAGCACGTTGCGGCCGCCGAGCCCCGGGTGCTCGTAGTGGAAGACGCGCGCCGGTGGCCGGGGATCGGCCGGGTCCTCCTCCACGTCCACCACGACGTGGTACGAGTCGGACCGGTGGCCCGGCGACCCGATGCCGAGCGCGGCGCGCAGCCGTGACCTCGCGCCGTCGGCGGCGACCACGTGCCCGGCCGGGAGGTCACGTCCGTCCACTGTGGAGAGCACGACCCCGGTGGTGCCGACGTCGACGCCGCCGATCCTGGTGTCCCACTCGAACCGCACACCCACGTCGTGGCACGCGGCCAGCAACAGGCGCTCGGTCTCGGTCTGCCGCAGGCTCACGAACGGTGGCGGGCGGTCGGGCGGGCCCGGCGGGTACGTGCGGGAGTGGACCTGCCTACACCGGTAGAAGGTCTGCTGCCGGGTCCACACCAGCCCGCGTTCGGCGAACTCCCGGCGCAGACCGGGCCGCAGGCGGTCCAGCAGGGCGAGCGATTCGCCGTGCACGAACAGCGCCCGGCTCCCGGAACGGACCCGGTCGGCCGGTTCCGCCTCGTACACGACGGTGGGGATGTCCAGTGCGCGCAAGGCCAGCGCCGCGGTCAGCCCGGCCGGACCGGCGCCCACCACGGCCACCGGGTCGGTCGCCGTCATCCGTCGCCACCACCCGCGCGGAGCACGAACCGGCGGAGCTTGCCGGTCGGCGTCCTCGGCAGCGCGCCGACCACGGTCACCGACCTCGGCACCTTGAACGGCGCGAGGCTCCTCCTGGCCAGGTCGAGCAACTGCGCCTCCAGCAGGGCCGGGTCCACCTCGTCGGTGGTGGTGACGACGAACGCGCGCAGCCTGGTCGCGCCCGAGTCGTCCGGTACGGCCGCCACCCCGACCTCGCGCACCTCCGGGTGCTCGCCGAGCACCTGTTCCACCTCCAGCGGGGAAACCTTGATACCGCCCACCATCTCGATGTCGTCCGCCCGTCCGGCGTGGGCGTAGGAACCGTCCGGGTTGCGGACCGCGCGGTCCCCCGTCCGGAGCCACCCGTCGACGAGCACGCGCGCGGTCTCGTCGGGACGTCCGTGGTAGTGGGTCATGATCGAGGGACCGCGCACCCACAGCTCGCCGACCTCCCCGTCGGGCCCGCCCTCGCGGCCGATCCGGAGTTCGTAGCCGGGCAAGGGGAATCCGATGGTGCCCGGCACGTCCCGGTCGAGGGTGTTCGCGCAGCAGGCCCCGCCGATCTCGGTGGAGCCGAGCTCGTCCAGCACGGGTGCGCCGAGCAGCGTCCGCGCCCGTGCGCCGAGGTGCGGGGTGAGCCGTTCCCCGGCGGAGACGGCGACCCGGACGGAGCGGAAGGCCTCGGCGTCGGCGTCGACCACCAGTCCGGCGTACGCGGAGGGCACCGCGTGCAGGACCGTCACCCGGTGTCGCCGCACCGCTTCCGCGACCGCGGCGGGTGTGGGCTTCCCCGGCAGGAGCACGGCCGACGACCCCGAGTGCAGCGGGTAGACCAGGCTGTTGCCGAACCCGTAGGCGAAGTACAGCTTCGACAGGGAGAAGCTGACGTCGTCCGGGGTGATCCGCAGCATCCGGACACCCACCGCGTCGTGGCACGGCGCCAGGTTCCCGTGCCGGTGCACCGCGCCCCTGGGGTCGCCGGTGGTGCCCGAGGTGTAGTGGATGTAGAGCGGCGCGTCGTCCGGCACCGGGCGGGCGTCCGCCGGGGGCGCGGTGCGCGCCGCGTCCAGCAGCGCGTCGATCCCGGACCGGGGCGTGACGCCGAAGCGGTGCGCGAGCTCCGGCGCGGTGACCGCGAACGCGGGCGAGCAGTCGCGCACGAGCCGGTCGTGCTCCCCGGCGCCCGAGTTCGGGTTCACCGGCACGGCCACCGCGCCGATCCGGGCGATCGCCAGGAAGAGGCACACCCATGCCGCGCCGTCGGGCAGCGCCACCACCACGCGCTGTCCTCTGTGGACTCCACGGGCGCTCAGCGCCGTGGCCAGCCGGGCCGAGGTGTCGTGGACTTCGCCGTGCGCCCAGGACTTCCCGCCGACCTCGTGGTACGCCACCCGGCTCCACCAACCCTCCCGACCCGCGAGGTCGGCGATGCGCGCCGCGACGTTGACCACGTGGCCCTCCCCTCGGGAGTTGCGATGTGCCTCGCGATCGACGCTAACCACCCGGCGCGCACCACTCCAGGTTTCCTGTGTGTCGGCACAAAGCGGGTGGACTTCTCCGCGCCGGTGCGCTGTGGTCGGATGGCGGCGGCGGCACGCCGGGCTCGATGCCCCCGGTGGTGCCCCGAACTTCCCGCAGCACCCGCGATCCGGGGCGTGCGCGCGTCCGCGCTGCCTGCGAAGACTCCCACGAGGTCCGATGCGCACTTTGCTGATCGACAACTACGACTCGTTCACCTACAACCTCTTCCACCTGCTGGGCGAGGTGAACGGCGAGCCGCCCGCGGTGGTGTCCAACGACGACCGGTTCGACCTGGCGGACCTGCGCCACTTCGACAACGTGGTGATCTCACCGGGCCCGGGCCGTCCGGAGCGGACCGCCGACTTCGGCATCTGCGCGGACGTCATCGCCGCGGGCGACCTGCCCCTGCTCGGGGTTTGCCTGGGGCACCAGGGACTGTGCCTGCTCGCGGGCGGCGAGGTGGGGCCCGCGCCCGAGGTCCGGCACGGGCGGCTCTCCCCCGTGCTGCACGACGGGCGGGAGCTGTTCGCCGGGCTCCCGTCGCCGTTCCACGCCGTCCGCTACCACTCGCTCGCGGTCACCCGCGTGCCGGACGAGGTCGAGGTGACGGCGCGGACACCGGACGGCGTCGTGATGGCCGTGCGGCACCGCACCCGGCCGCAGTGGGGCGTCCAGTTCCACCCCGAGTCGATCCTGACCGAGCACAGCCGGGAGCTGCTGGCGAACTTCCGCGAGCTCACCAGGCGCCACGCGCCACGTCGGGTGGCGCGCACGGCCAAGCCCGCGCCCGCCCGCCCGGCGGCGCCCGCCGCGCCACCGCGAACGCGCCGCGCCGAGGTCCTCGTGCGCCGCGTGGACGTCACGCTCGACGCGCGCCGCGTGTACCAGGAGCTGTACCGGGACGGGGTGAACCCGTTCTGGTTGGACAGCAGCTCGACCGCCGGCCCCGACGGGCGGATCTCGGTGCTGGGCGACGCTTCCGGGCCGCTGGCGCGGACCGCTCAGGCCGACGTCCGCCGGGGCGTGGTGGAGGTGGAGTCCCGGCACGGCACCGAACTGGTGGCGGGTTCGTTCCTCACCTGGTTGGACCGCGACCTGCGGTCGTTCGACGTGCGCGTGCCCGCGTTGCCCTTCGGCTTCGCGCTGGGGTGGGTCGGCTACCTCGGCTACGAGCTGAAGGCGGAGTGCGGCGGGCGGCGGGCGCACCGGGCCGGGACACCGGACGCCACGATGGTGTTCGCCGACCGGGCGGTGGTGGTCGACCACCACGCCGGGTGCCTGTACCTGCTCGCCCTGGCGGAGGACCCAGCCGGCGCCCCGGCCTGGCTCGAGGCCACGCGGGAGCGGCTGGAGGCGCTGGCCCGCGTGCCGGAGGCCGACCTGCCGCCACCCCGTCCGGTGCGCCTGAGCGGCAGGCTGCGCGCCCGGCACGGCAAGCGGGAGTACCTCCGGCTGGTCGAACGCGCGCAGCGGGAGATCGCGGCGGGTGAGAGCTACGAGGTCTGCCTGACCAACGCGGTGACCGGGTGGGGCGAGGTGGACCCGTTCGAGGCGTACCGGTTCCTGCGCGAGCACAACCCGGTCCCGTTCGGCGCGCTGCTCCGGTTCGGCCGGCTGGCGGTCCTGAGCACCTCGCCCGAGCGGTTCGTCTCCGTCGGCCGGGACGGCACGGCGGAAGCCAAGCCCATCAAGGGAACCCGGCCGCGCGGCCCGACCCCGGAGGAGGACGAGCGCCTGCGGCGCGACCTGGCGTCCAGCGAGAAGGACCGGGCCGAGAACCTCATGATCCTCGACCTGCTGCGCAACGACCTCGGCCGCCACGCCCGGCTCGGCTCGGTGCACGTGCCGAAGGCGTTCGACGTGGAGAGCTACGCGACCGTGCACCAGCTGGTGAGCACCGTCCGGGCCCGGCTGGCACCCGGGGTGTCGGCCGTGCGGGGCGTGCAGGCGGCGTTCCCCGGCGGGTCCATGACCGGCGCGCCGAAGGTGCGGACGATGCAGATCGTCGACGAGCTCGAAGCGGGTCCGCGGGGCGTGTACTCGGGCGCGCTCGGGTACTTCTCGCTGTGCGGCGCGGCGGACCTCAGCATCGTGATCCGGACCCTGGTGGTCGACGGCCGGCGGGTGGAGTTCGGTGTCGGCGGCGCGGTGATCGCGCTGTCGGACCCGGAGGAGGAGTTCGCGGAGACCGTCGTGAAGGCGACGCCGATGTTGCGCCTGTTCGGGCAGGCGTTCCCGGAGGGCGGCGAGGACCCGGCGACCCTCACGGGCGCCTGAACCGCGTTCGGCGGTCGGCGCGGGTGGTTCCACCAGACCGGAACCACCCGCGCCGGCCGCCGGGGTGACGGCGGGCGGCGCTCAGGTGAACGTGTGCTCGGCGCCGGGGAAGCGCCGCGCGCGGACGTCCCGCGCGAAGGAGGTCGCCGCGGCGTCGAGCGCCCCGGCGAGGTCGGCGTAGCGCTTGACGAAGCTCGGCACCCGGCCGCGCCCCAGCCCCGCCATGTCCGTCCAGACCAGCACCTGGCCGTCCGTGTGCGGTCCCGCGCCGATGCCCACGGTCGGGATGCGCAGCTCACCGGTGACGGTCTTGGCGACCTGGTCGGCCACCATCTCGAGCACCACGGCGAACGCGCCCGCGTCCTCGACCGCGTGCGCGTCGGCGACGACCGACGTGGACGTGTCGCCCCGGCCCTGCACCCGGTACCCGCCGAGCCGGTGCTCGCTCTGCGGTGTGAAGCCGACGTGGCCCATCACCGGGATGCCCGCGTTCACGACCGCCGTGATGTGCGGGGCGAACGCGCGTCCGCCTTCGAGCTTGACCGCGTGCGCGCGGCCTTCCTTCATCAGCCGCACCGCGGTGCCGACGGCCTGTTCGACCGACACCTGGTAGGAGCCGAACGGCAGGTCGGCGACGACCAGCGCGTGCTTCGCCGACCGGGTCACGGCGCGGACCAGCGGCACCATCTCCTCGATCGTGATCGGGATCGTGGTCTCGTGACCGAAGACGCTGTTGGCCGCGGAGTCGCCGACGAGCAGCACCGGAATGCCCGCGTCGTCGAAGATCCCGGCGGAGTGCACGTCGTAGGTGGTGAGCATCGGCCACGCCTCGCCGCTCTCCTTCAGCGCTTGGAGGTGCGGGATCCGGATGCGCCGCCTCGGTGGGCGTTCGGGGGTCGTTTCCATGGTTCTCCTGCTTCGAGCGTGTCGGACCGTGGGACGTGCCTTGCGCGAGGGCGCCCGGTCGCGGCGGTCGTCACACCGGCCGGTCGACCAGGGACTGGTACACCAGGTTCTTGAAGACCCGCTGGTAGTACCTCGCCCGCCAGTACTTCTGGGTCATCAGCAGCGCGACGAGGTCCTCGGCCGGGTCGACCACGAAACTGGTGGATCCGCGGCCGAACCACCAGTAGTCGCCGACCGTGCCGAGCACCGCCGCCGGTCCCGCGTGCCGGCGCACGGCGACGCCGAGGCCGAAGCTGTGGCCCTCGCCGGGGATGAAGTCGGGCCCGGTGCCCCGCAACGGGCCGAGCTGGTCGGCGGTGAGCAGCTCGACCGACTTGCGGCCGAGCACCCGCTGCCCGTCGACCTCGCCGCCGCCGAGCAGCATGCGGGCCAGCCGCAGGTAGTCGCCCAGGGACGAGAAGGCGCCGCTGCCGCCGGACAGGAACGCGGGGCGCGAGGTGAGGTCGCGCATCGGACTGCCCGCGGTGAAGGGCTCCGGCGGCTGCACGATCAGGTGCGCGCGTTCCGGTGGCACGAAGAACCCCGTGTCGGCCATGCCGAGCGGGTCCAGGACGCGGTCGGCGACCAACTCGTCCAGCGGCCGGCCGGACACCACCTGGAGCAGGTGCCCCACGACGTCGGCGGACCGGCCGTACTCCCAGTGGGACCCGGGCTGCATGGCCAGCGGCAGCTTGGCGATCGACGCGGTGAAGTCCTCCACCGACTGCGCGTACGCCGCGTCCGTGTGGTCGAAGTCGCGAACGCCCGCCTCCTCGTACAGCTTCAGCATCCACGGCGAGCCCCGGTAACCGCCGACGATGCCCGACGTGTGCCGGAGCAGGTCCAGGACGGTCATCTCCCGCCGCGCGTCCACCAACCGGAACGAACCGCCCGGGGTGGACTCGCCGACGGGCCGGTCGGCGAGTTCGGGCAGGTACCGCCCCACCGGGTCGGCGAGGTCGAGCAGTCCCTCCTCCACCAGGGACAGCGCCGCCGCGGTGGTGACGAGCTTGGTCATCGAGTAGACGCGGAAGAGCGCGTCGAGCCTGATCGGCGCGGTGTCGGTCCGCGACATCGCGCCGACCTGCGCCACGTACGCCGTGCGTCCGCGGCGGTGCACCAGGGCGAGCGCGCCGGGAATCGACCCGCTGTCCACATGGGACTGAAGCAGGCGTCCGATCCGGGCGAGGCGGGGCGCGGAGAGGCCCACCTCCTCGGGGGACGCGCGAAGACCGAGGTCTGGTTCCGGTGGCACTGGGCTCCCTCAGGTCGGAATCGGCACGTGCACGGGGCACTCCGCGCGGGTCGACTCCCGGCGGACGCGGTGAGGCCGCCCCGGGCCGGGTCGTCGCCGATCCGGCGCGCCGCGGCGCCGTTGACGGCCGGCACCCGGGAGCCCGCTCCTCCCGCGATGACGCAGGTGCGCGACCGCTCCCCGTGGTGGATGTGCGCCACGTCGACTTTCCCGTTCGGCGGGATCCCCGCCGCGGCGAGCGGCTCCGAATCGGCGGTGGGCGATCCCGCGCGGCGCGGGTCGGCCTTCGTCACGGTGGCGCGGCGGGTCGTGGACTTCGGCATCTCCCGGTACACAAGCCCCCCCAGGCCGTGGTGCGACGTCGTGGCTTCCTGCTTACTCGACACCGCGCCGGCCCGGCAAGGACGGTTGTGCGTTTGAACAATTCCGTTGACAACTGCGAGACGACACCAGTAGACCCAAAAGAAATGTGTCGACCGGGTGGGCACGCGGCGGTCCGCAGTTCAGCCGACCCGATTCGGACTTATCGGCGAATTCGATTTCGCACAACTTCCGGACGGGGAGGCGGTGGCGGGTGCCCATGCGCAAAGGGCTGTTCTCCGGTGGCCGGTGGCGGGCCGGATCCGGTGTGGTCGAGGTACGCGACCCCTACACCGGGGAGGTCGTCGGCGCGGTCGCCCGCGCCGATCGCGGACAGGTGCTCGACGCCGTCCGCGACCTGACGGCGTTCCGACCCTCGCTGACGGCGTACGACCGCGCGGAGGTCCTCGCCGCGACGGCGGGAGCGGTCCGCGCCGAGCGGGACGACTTCGCGGACCTGATCTCCCGCGAGTCCGGCCTCTCGGTCTCCGACGGCCGGCGCGAGGTGGACCGCGCCGTCGCGCAGCTCGAGTACGCCGCGGAGGAGTGCAAGCGGATCACCGGCGAGGTCGTCGGGACCGACGTCACCGGCGCGCGGCAGCGGCGGCTGGCGATCACCACCCGCGAGCCGATCGGCGTCGTGTGCGCGATCACGCCGTTCAACAGGCCGCTGAACCAGGTGGTCACCAAGGTCGCCCCGGCGGTCGCGGCGGGCAACCGGGTCGTCGTCAAGCCCTCGGAGAAGACGCCGCTCAGCGCCGTCCGGTTTGTCGAGACCCTGGTCCGGAGCGGACTTCCGGCCCGGATGATCGCCCTGGTGGTCGGCGATCCGCGCGAGGTCGTCGGCGCGCTGCTGGACTCCGGCGGGATCGACATGGTCACGTTCACCGGCAGCACCGCCGTGGGCAAGGCGATCGCGCGGTCGGCGGGCATGCTGAAGCAGACCTACGAGCTCGGCGACAGCGGTGCCCTGGTGGTGATGGAGGACGCGGACGTCCCGGCCGCCGTGGCGGCGGCGACGGCGGGCGCGTTCGCCACGTCCGGGCAGTCCTGCCGGGGCGTGAAACGGGTCGTCGCGCACGTCGACGTCGCCGACGAGGTGGCGGCCGGGCTCGCCGCCGCCGCGTCGGCACTGGTCGTCGGGGACCCGAGGGACCCGACCACCGACGTGGGGACCCTGATCGACGAAGCCGCCGCGCTGGAGGTCGAACGCCGGGTGGCGCTGGCCGTGGCGCAGGGCGCGGAGGTGCTGTGCGGTGGTGTCCGCGCCGGCGCGCAGTACCGGCCCACCGTGCTCGACCACGTGCCCGGGAACGCCGAGCTGGTGCGCTCGGAGACCTTCGGCCCGATCGCGCCCGTGGTGCGGGTGACGGACTTCGAGCACGCGGTGGACGTCGTCAACGGCACGTCCTTCGGGCTCCAGGCCGGCATCTTCACCCGCGGCCTGGACTACGCGCGGCGCGCGGCGGAGCTGTTCGAGGTGGGCGCGCTGATCGTCAACGGCGGGCCGCAGTTCGAGTCGCCGAACATCCCGTTCGGCGGGGTCAAGGACAGCGGCATCGGCCGGGAGGGGGTCAAGTACGCGATCGAGGAGATGACGAGGGTGAAGACCATCGTGTGGTGACGCGCCGGGAAGGTGATCCGTTGCACGCCAACGGTTCCCCGCGCACCACACCCGCTCGTGACGACGGAGGACGAAGGATGCAGGTGGACGGTCGACCGACCGATTCTCCCGGGAGGCGGCCCGCGGCCGTCGACGGCGGGATCGCCAACCCGAAAGCCGTTGCCTGGAACCGGCTCGGCAGCGCCTACTGGAACCGCAACTACGACGGCGGCCCGGACGAGGCGGGGTGCGCGCAGTACCTCGGCGGTGTGGCGGGTGGCGAGCGCGTCCTGCTCGTCGGCGCCAGCACGGTCCGGCTGGCCCGTGCCGCGCTCGACGCGGGCGCCCGGCTCGTGGTCGCCGACTTCTCGGAAATCCTGCTGGCCGAGTTGGAGGCCTCGCTCGGCGCGGACGCCGCCCGGTACGTGCGGGCCGACGTGGTGAGCGCGGATCCCCCGGACGTCGGGAGGTTCGACCTGATCGTGGCGGACCGGCTGGTCAACCGGTTCACCCGGGACGAGATGGTCCGGGCCCTGCGGTTCCTCGCCTCGGCGGTGGACGTGGGCGGGCGGATGCGGTTGAGCTACCGGCTCGGGCTGTACGAGCGGGACGAACTCCTGCTCGCCGAGGCGCGACGCCGGGGAGAGCAGGCCGCCGTGTTCGACGAGGCCGCGTTCGACGTCGACTACAGCGGCGCGTCCGGGTGGCTCGCGGAGGTGCTGCCCCGGCACGGTGACATCCCGGTGGAGGCGCTGGTCGACTTCTACGTCGCGCGCGGCCGTGAACACCGGCTGCGCGAGGGTGAGCTGGACGGGCTGCTCGCCGAGGCCGTGGGGGACGGGACGCGCTACCGGGTGGCCCACCTCCCCGTGCCGGGGCTGCCCGCCGACTTGCTCCTCGAATTCACCCGATCGGCGTGACCGACTCCGGGAACAGTGGCGCGAACAGTGGTTTCGACATCGTGTCCGCGCAGTGCGGCGAAGTAAGACGCCCACAATTTCTCACACTGTGAACAACGGTTGCCCACCGGCTTCGCGCTTTAGGGCGACCGTGTTACTTTCGGATCGGCTGGGCCTTTATCGGGGCGGGGTGTCCGGCGAAACCGGGGGCGGTGCTCACCCTATCCCTGCTTGAAATGCACCTCCCGGCGCCGATTCACCCTGCGCGAATTACGGGGGGATTGTGGTGACCGAGAATTCATCGACCGGTGGTGACGCCGGTTCGGCTTACGTGGTGCTTGTGGTGGACGACCGCAACGGGCCTCCGTGGCAACTGGGAACCGACGCCGACGTGGTCCGCGGGACGCTGGAACCCGAGTGCCGATCGGGGCTGCTGGCGATGGTCGCGCCCGGCGGGGAACGCCTCGTCCTGCTGGTGCCGGCACACCGGGAGGTGCGCGCGGCCGAGGCGAAGTCGTTGGCGAACCGCGCGTTGCGGGGTTTGGAGGGCGCCGGTCGGCAGGCGGTGGCCACGGTGGCGAGGACGCGGGGGGACCACGGTCTCGGCGCGGCGGTGAAGGAGGCGCACAGCATCATGCGGGTGGTCCGGGCGCTGGAGTACGGCTCGGGCGCCTACCTGCGCGACGACGTGATCATCGAGACCGCACTGCTGCGCTCACCGGACCTCACCCGACTGCTCTCCGACCGGATAGCCCCGCTGGCGCACAGCAACGCGCCACTGCTGGACACGCTTTCCTGCTTCCTGGCCTGCGGACAGGACCGCAGGAAAGCCGCGCGCCAACTGCACATCCACCCGAACACCCTGATCTACCGGTTACGCCGGATCCGCGAGCTGACCGGGTTGTCCCCGACCGTGCCGAGGGACATCCAAACACTCGGCGCGGCCGTCGCGGCCCGCCGCCTGAACCGGACGGGAGAACCGATCCGCGGCGCCACCCCCGGGCACCAGGGCCGGACGACGGCCGAGTGCTGATCGCGGCACCGGAGTTCGACCCGAACGCGTTCCGGCCCGACGCGGGGTGAAACACCCGACCACGTCCGCAGTGGACCGGGGGGGCGCCCCCCCGGTCGCCGGTCCCCCGCCCTCGTCGCCAACCCGCGCAGCACCGTCGGCACCCGCCGACAGGCACCGCGACACCCGGACCCGACGGTGGCCTGCGAGACGTTGGTGTGCAACAGGATCAGAACCACCTCGACCTGGGCGGACGAGGCGGCGACGAAGCCGCCGTGGTCCAGGACCACCCTGGGATGTCCGGGAATTCGCCCATGTCCGGTCAAGCGCCACGCGAGCGTTCCGACACCGCGGTCCCCGTGACCTGCCTGCGGGCGCGGTGCGGGTCGACCACGCGATCACGGGATCGACATGGCCACCAAACGTCGATTTGCCAGTGGCGTCCTACTGATCCGTTCAGTGGGACGCTGCTGGTCTTTACAGCTGATTTGCCCCGAGAGCGGAACGAGATCGGATCCGCCTGCGCCATCCTGGGTCCGTCGCCGCTTGGGGAGGGACTCACCGGTGCCCGAGGACATCGCCGGGTCCGAGCAGATGCTCGCGAACTGGAACACCCGGAACCGCGCCGCCCGCCGGGGTGACGAGCGGTCGTCGGACGGTTCCGCGGAAATCCTTGCCGTGCCCAGTGGAATCCGGCAGGACCTGGTGATCAACAAGGCCAGGAAGAACTTGCCGCACCGTCGGCCGACCAGCCGGTGCGCACACCGCACGACCGCAACGAGATCACCTTCCGGATGAGGGGGTTCGATGGGTTCCGGTGGTTTCAACGTCACCTCGGACGTGTTGGAAGCGCACGCCAAGGCCTTGGAGGGCCTGCACGGGCGACTTCAGGAAGCAGTGGACGCGGCCGGCACCGTGTCGATGCCGACCGACGCGTACGGGATCATCTGCCAGCCGTTCCGGATGCTGCTCGATCCCGTTGAGCAGTGGGGCGTGGACGCGCTCAAGGGCGCCGCGGAGGCGCTGGACGCCACCGCCAAGAAGATCGCCGCGACCACTGAGCACTACCAGGAGGTCGAGGCCCGGATCACCCGCACGCTGAAGGGCGGCGCCTGATGTCCTCGCCGAACCGGCTGGTGGCGAGTGCCCCGGCCGAGCCCACCGGTTTTTTCAACGCCGGCACGGGTGACAACGGCTGGGCGACGGGTTTCTCCATCGCCGACTCGGCGATGGACGCGTACAAAGGTCTCTTCGAAGGCGGCTGGATCGAGGGCGGCCTCGGCGTCGTCGGCCTGGTCGCCGACGCCGCCTCGATGGCCATCGACCCGTTCGGCACCCTGCTGTCGTCCGCGGCCTCGTTCCTGATGGAACACGTGCAGCCGTTGAAGGAGGCGCTGGACTGGCTGGCGGGCGACCCGCCGGTGATCCAGTCGTACTCGACGACGTGGAACAACGTCTCGCAGGAGCTCGGCGCGATCGCGGGCGACTACAAGGCGGCCGTCGACGGCACCGGCGAGTGGACGGGCGCCGCGGCCGAGTCCTACCGCAAGGCCGCGGGCGAGCAGCTGGACGCGTTGTCCGGCGCGGCTTCCACCGCGGGCTCGGTCGGCACCGTCGTCGGTGTGATGGGCATGGTCGTCGGTTTCGTGCGCGAGATGGTGCGCGACCTGATCGCCGACCTGGTCGCGAAGCTGATCACGTGGGTGCTGGAGGCCGTGTTCACGCTGGGTTTCGGCACACCGGTGATCGTGGCGCAGGCCGTCACCGCGATCTCGAAGTGGGCCGCGCGCATCGGTGAACTGATCCAGAAGCTCATCACGACCATCAAGAGGGTCTCGCCGCTGCTGGGCAAGCTGGTCGAGATCTTCACCAAGATCATGAAGGTCGTCGGCAAGCTGACCGGCAAGGTGACCGGACTCGACGTGATCTCCACCAAGTCCGTCAAACCCGGCGGCCTGTTCCCCAGCGCCAACGCCCCGGACCTCTCGCCCTCGACCCGCGGCGGGCCGCCGTCACCGTCCACTCCGGACAGTTCGCCGCACTCGTCGTCACCGTCGTCCGACTCGGCGCCCGACACTTCGACCCGCGCCTCCGACGGCTCCACGGCCCACACCCCGTCGCGCACGCCTGACAGCGCGTCGGCCCCGCGTACGCCGGACAGCGCGCCCTCACCCGCGGCTCCGTCGACTCCCGACGCGCCGCACCCGACGCGCGACACGGGCCAGACCGTCCAGTCCTCGGCGGCGGCGCCGGAGGCCCCGTCCCGCCGGGAAACCCCCCAGACCCCGACCCGCACCTCGGACGGCAGTCCGTCGTCCGCGCGGCCGCAGGTGGGACCGCCGGGCGCCCGGAACGCGGGCGGCAACGCCCCGTCCTCCCCCACCGCAAGCCGTCCCACGGCCCCGAACCAGGGCTGGACCGGCACTCCTGGCAGCCGCGGCGAAGTGGGCTCCAGCGCCACCACCCCTCGCCCCTTCGACACCTCGACGTCGGCGGCCAGGGCAGACGCCCCCGCCCACCCGACCTCGATGCCCGCAGCCCCTTCCACGCCTTCCAGCGGTATGCCTTCGGGCGCGATACCGTCGGGTGGCATCCCGTCAGGGGGAATGCCTTCAGGCAGTGGCACGCCTCCCGCCAACGCCCCGCACACCTCTTCGACCGGCGCTCCGTCCGCAACCGCCCCTTCCGCAGGAGCACCGCACGCTCCGTCCTCTCACGCCCCCTCAGCACCGCGCAGCGACGCCCCGATGCACCCGCAGTCGTCGGCGCCACCGTCGCCCACCGCATCGTCGACTCCTTCGGCCCGAACGGACGCCGCACAGGCCCCGTCCCGCCCCGACACACCCCGCGGTGTCCCGTCCGCGCCGTCGCGTCCTTCCGCGCCCAACGCTCCGCACGGCGGTCCGTCGCACCCCGAAGCCCCCAGCCGACCAGGCGCACCACACCGGCCCGACAACCGTCCCGACGGCGCACGTTCCCGCGGCACCGACACCGACTCACCACACCGCGACCCGGCCGGCACCACTCGCTCGGAAGCCGCGACCCCGCGGTCCCCGAACACCCGCTCCCCCCACAGCCTCGACGCCGGCACACCGCACCGACCCGGCGCCGACGCACCTCACCACCCGGACGCAGACAGGCCGCACGACAGCAGCCCGGACAAGCACCACGACGGTGACCCGGACACGCCGAACAGCCACGACCCGGATGCCCCACCGGCCGACCGTCCCTCCGTCGAGGCCGCGCACGCCAGGCACGCCGAGACCACCCCGGCCGGCGTCTCGCACCACGGTGGCGACAAGGACATGGGCGACCTGCCGCACAGGGTTCCCCACGACCCGCGCTACTTCACGGCCGACGTCCACATCACGCCGGACGGCAAGGCGCGCATCGGCGGTCACGACTACACACCGGCCGAGTACGCCGACATGCTCAAGCGCAGCGGCTACGACAGCAGCAAGCCCGTGCGGCTCATCGGATGCGACGCCTCGAGGAACGACTTCGCGCGGCAGCTGTCCAAGAATCTCGACGCGCCCGTCCTCGCACCAAACAAGCCCGCCTGGACCGACAGCCGCGGCCGCGTCTTCACGAGCGACCCCGAGATCCGACCGGACGGCACGCGCCGGCCGAAGATCCCGCCCAACGGCGAGTGGGAGACCCATCACCCGGACGGCACCAGGACCAACGCGAGCGAAGACGGGTTCGCCCCCGGTACGCCCGACAAGGACAAGGAGCTCGATCCGTCCGACGCCCGCGACCGCATGGCGCGGCGGAACATCCGGGACGAGCCCGTCCACATCGAGACCCTCGAACCCAGGGCCTTGATGGAGGAGAAGCTCAAGGACAGGGACTACCGGGACAAGTACTACGACGGGCCCGACAAGAACGGCGAGTACAGCCGCAAGAACGCCAACCAGGTCGACGCCAACGGCGACGACGTGCCGAAGCTCGTCGAGAACCCGAAGGGCTCCGGCAACTTCGACGCGTCCTCCGACGCCTACACGCCCGCGAAGTTTCGCGAGGACATGCCCGAGGTAAGGCACAACGCCACTGCGGACCAGAAGTCGGCCGCGCAGGAAATCATCGACCGCCGCGAAGCCTCGTTGGCACGCACGAAGTCGGCCGACGACGCCTACCGGAAGGAGATCGCGGGCGATCGCGACGCCTCGCAGCAGACGATCGAGGAACGCCGCGCGGCGCACGCCGAACGAACCGACGTCGGCGAGGAACTCGGCGAGCACGCCGCGGCAGACGCGGTGCGCGACTCGTTCCCGCCGGAGAAGTTCGACGTCACGCCGCTGCACGACCCCGCCCTGAAGGGCTCCGGCCGTTTCGACCAGGTCTACGAGGTCCACAACAAGGAGACCGGCGAGACCAGGCTGGTCATCGTCGAGGCCAAGGGGCCCAACGGAGAGCTCGGCACTCGCCGGCACAAGCAAGAGAACTTCCAGCAAGGCCACCCGCGTTATGTCGACAGCGTCATCGAGAACATGCGGCAGAAGGGCACTGCGGGGGAGCAAGCACTCTCCAAGCGACTGAAGGCCGCCCGGACGGGTTACGTCCTGGACTACCAGGTCGTCAAGGCCAAGGTCACCGGCTCCGGTACGTCCGCCGAGTACGGTGGCTACAGCCAGAAGCACTTCGACCTGTCGAGATAGACGGAAGGAATCAGCCCGGTGGTGACCATCGCACGACACGTGATCGACGTCGTCAAAGCGCGGCACGAGGCGGACGATTACGCCGGCGACCGCGAGCAGATGACCAGCCGGATCCGACTCAACGCGAAGGCGCTGTACTTCCTGCAAGGGGAAGCGCAGGCGGAAGCCGCGTGGCGAAGCGTGGTCGACCCAACGGCGTCCCGCAGCGACACGTGGGAGGCCGTGGCCCTGGTGATGCAGGCGTCCTCGGCGATCTTCGCCGCCTCGAGCAGGGCCGAGGGCGAAGTCACCTTCCGGATCCTGGACGAGGACTACACGATCCCGGCGACGGGCCCGACCCAGGACTCCACCATCAGCCTGTGGTCGACGGCGATGTCCCTGGCCATGATCTGCAGGGATCGTCCCCGCCTCGACCTGCTGGCCCGGACCTCGATCGACGCGCTGCGCGAGCGGACCGGCCAGACCGACGAGTTCCAGTACGACTGGGTGAGGACCCTCCAGGCCTACTGGCGTTCCGCGGACGGCCTGATCGACACACTGCTCCGCGCCATGCAGGGTGCCGATCCCGACGCCGATAGCGTCGCGGGAGCTGACCTGGTCGCGCGGATCTTCTACCCGCCGATGGAGCTCTTCTACCTCCTCACCCAGCGCGAGGACGCGAAGTTCAACGAATCGCTCGCCAAAGCCGTCGAACTCCACAAGCAGTACTGGACGGCCACGCGCGAGCGCGCGACCGACCCGGAGGGGTTCATCGCTTGGCAGCTGCTCGCGATCGCCTGCCTCGCGAAAGACGCCGGCATCGACATCACGGTCGAGTCCGACTACCTGCCCCGCAACCTCCTCGACGGCACCTGGGTCGGCGAGAAGCAGCTCTGACGCGCCTGTAACCGCAAGGCTCCTGCACACCCTCGGGGTTTGTGGGCGGCGTGGGTGTGACCTTCCCGCGCGCGTCGCATCGCGGGGCCGGCGACGCATCAGGGCTGAGCTCGTCGTGGAACCCGGGGTGTCACGGGATCCGGCCCGCCACGGCACCGACGCGCACGACCGGGGCCGTGCGGTCACCGGGTGCCCGCAGTCGACGGACCGCACCGTCCGGTGCCACGCGGAACCGGGGTGGCGGGGAGGGCAGCCACCCCGGTGGCGGGGTCACGAGATTCGGGCCGCCAAAGGAGCGAAGCCCGCGGGGAACTTGCCGAAGGTTTCGACGTAGGTGTTGTAGCCGTCCGCGGTCAGGGTCCGGGAGACGTTGGTGACCAGTTTGCCGTCGACCTTCTTCTCACCCACCACGCGGAACCGCTCGGTGCCGATCGACGGGAGGGCGGAGTCCTTGAAGCACTCACCGGGACGCTTGACCGTCGTCGTGGCGAGGCCGCGGTCGACGAACAGCAGGTAGGCGTTGAAGTCGCTGCCGTAGTTGCAGAACTCCAGCTTGTAGGTGCGCGGCGCGGCGGTGGCGGCGCCGGTGGAAGCGAGCAGGAGGCCGGTCGCCATCATGAGGGCCGCCGCGGCGGCCGCGAGCTTCCGAGTACCGGATCGCACGTGCTTCTCCTTGGGCAGAGGGGAACTCCCGGTCGGGAGTCACGGCAAGGACACCACCGGGCGCCACCGCGGCACCAGGCAGGAAGACCGGCGGTCCACCGGCAGTCCGCACCCATCCACAGAGGACTTCGCGGTATGCGCAACCGTTGGAGCAGAAGGAGATGAACGCGCGGTGACGAGAAGCCGGGCAGCCGGGTGCCGACGTGACAAGATCCTGGACACCTTCGCCTGGGTCGCCTGAGACCTCGAGGTGTCGGGTGTCCACGTCGTCGAATCGGGCGTCGAGGAAGTGGACACCGAGCTACCGCGGCTCCGCGTCGGTGAGCAGCCGGCGAACCCGCGACCAGGCGCCGTCGGCGCCGACGCGGAGAACGGGATCGTGCTCGACCTGTCCGGCCTCGACACCGTCACCCCGACGACAACAAGGTGACCTGCTCCCCCACGGCGAACACCGACCTGTTCGACCTGCTGCGCGCCGGCCGCGGCCGACACGGCGTGATCACCCGCGCCACCCTGCGCCTGGTCCCCGCGCACACCCACCCGCATCCACCAACCGCACACCCCGCCCGTGCCTACCGCAGGCAGGTACTCCGCCGTCACCACCGCCGAGCTCACCGCCGCCGACCTCGGCGAGACCGGACTCGTGCTGCTCCACCCCGTGCCCGCAACCGATTCGCCACCCCCGGCCTGCACCTGCTCGGCGTCCTACAGGCCGCTCCACCGAACTCCCCCGCCGTGCTCGCCTCGATGCTCGACTCGAACCGCCGCCTCACCGAGCGGGTCGCCGCCGGCGGCGGGACCGTCCACCTCGGAGCCCTCGCCCCCTGACCGCCCCACCTTCGGGGGAACTCCGGACCAACGCCCCGGCCACGCTGGTATCCATCAACGGTGGTCATCGACGAGGACGCACAACGGCGGATGGCCGCGAACCGGGCGAACTGGGACGCACGCACCCCGATCCACGCCGCCAGCCACTTCTACGGACGCAACCTCCACCACCCGGAGAACTGGTTCGCCGACTTCGAATGGCACGACCTAGGCGACCTCCACGACCGCGACCTAGTCCACCTCCAATGCCACATCGGCACCGAGACCATCGCGCTCGCCCGACGCGGCGCCCACGTCACCGGCCTGGACTTCTCCGCCGCCTCCATCACCGAGGCACGCCGCATCGCCGCCGCACACCAAGTCCAGATCGACTACGTCCACGCCGACGTGCACGACGCCGTCACCGAACTCGGCACCAACCGGTTCGACATCGTCTACACCGGCAAAGGCGCCCTGTGCTACCTGCCAGACCTGCCCACCTGGGCCGCCATCGTCCACGACCTGCTCAAACCCGGCGGACTCGTCTACATCGCCGAATTCCACCCCCTGCTCAACGCACTGGGACCCAAACCGACCGTCGGCAGCGACCTGTTGCTGCGCAACGACTACCTGTCCGGCCGCGGCCCGCAACGACAAGACTCCACCCACACCTACACCGACGGCCCCGCCCTGAACACCGCCACCGTCTCCCACGAATGGCGACACGGACTAGGCGACCTGATCAACGCCCTCATCGGCGCGGGTCTGACCATCCGGCACCTCACCGAAACCGACGCCCTGCCCTGGCAACGCTGGCCCACGATGACCCAGGACACCGACACCTGGTGGAGACTGCCGCCCGAGTCACCACGCATCCCATTGCTCTTCGGACTCCGGGCGACCAAACCCGAACACCGACTACCCATCGACGTCGATCATGGCCCGCACGTCGTCGGCCCGGGGATCGCCCAGCTAGACCAAGCCGAGGAAGGGATGACCAGAAAGGCCGCGACATGACCGCCTCGCGCGCCACCGAGGTCTGGACCCTGCGGGACAAGTTCGCGGCCCACCTCAACCTCCGCGAAGAACTCGGCCCGGACAAACGAACCCCACCCTCTTGGTTCCTCACACTCGAGCAGTCGAAGACCTGACCCCCTACTGACAGCCTGGCAAGACGCCTACCACGAACCACCCACCCCTACCTGATCAACTACCGCGACCGCCGGCTCCGACCAACCCTGGCTCGCCTGACTGAACTCAACTCCCCACTACGCCGCTACATGGACAAGAACCAATACTTCATTTGGCGTGCACCGGACGACCAAGCCTTCTTGGAACGGCGACATGTTCGACTCCGAATCCCAGTTCACGCGCCACATCGCAGCGAACAGCGCAGAACCTGCACCCGGATCTTGACACTCCTTGGAGATCCGACCGCGTTCCCATTTCCTCGTAGGGGCTATCCAGCTGCACGACGCTCGTTCCATCTGACTGCCGTCGCGTCCGCGCGGGAGGCCAACACGGGGCAGGACACGCAGACCTCGGAAAGGCCTGCGCATGCGGAGACGAGGCACCGGGCACGCCGTACCTGCTCGACACCGCAGGAAGACCCCCGCGCGTGCGGGGACGAGGACCCCAACGCCGAGATCACCGTCACCCACTCGGGAAGACCCCGCGCGTGCGGGGACGAGTCGCCGATCGCCGTGATCACCTCGACCGGGAGGGGAAGACCCCCGCGCGTGCGGGGACGAGTGCGCCAGGTCGTCCCAGGCTGCTTGCGCCGCCGGAAGACCCCCGCGCGTGCGGGGACGAGGGGTGTTCCGCCGCGGTGTGGCGGTCCGCCTCCGGAAGACCCCCGCGCGTGCGGGGACGAGTCGGTGCGTAGCCAGTGCATCGGCGAGTCGGGGGGAAGACCCCCGCGCGTGCGGGGACGAGTACCGGAGTGCGTCCGGCCCGTGGTCGTGCTGCGGAAGACCCCCGAGCGTGCGGGGACGAGGGCCAGCTCACCGTCTACGTCGCGACCCACGACGGAAGACCCCCGCGCGTGCGGGGACGAGAACGTGCCGACCACGGCGGTGATCCTGACCGTCGGAAGACCCCCGCGCGTGCGGGGACGAGATCACCGAGATCACCAGCTACCAGGGCAATCCGGGAAGACCCCCGCGCGTGCGGGGACGAGAAGGTGTGGAACGTCGTGCGCGGCCTCGCCCACGGAAGACCCCCGCGCGTGCGGGGACGAGCACCGGAAGCGGGGCACCGAGGAAAAGCCCCAGGGAAGACCCCCGCGCGTGCGGGGACGAGACAACATGCGCGGGACCACGCTGCAAATCCACAGGAAGACCCCCGCGCGTGCGGGGACGAGAACCAATCGTTCGCGTCCGCGTAGTAGGGGACCGGAAGACCCCCGCGCGTGCGGGGACGAGTTCCACGCCCAGGACCTCGGGATGGGCTTGTCCGGAAGACCCCCGCGCGTGCGGGGACGAGATCGGCGGGCGAACCCTCGCGCTGGGCACGAAGGGAAGACCCCCGCGCGTGCGGGGACGAGGCTTCGCGACCTGCGGTCCTACAAACCGTAACAGTGTTTCTCATTCACCTCGATTCGAGGGATACCGGCTCCGGTCGTCATGATCGGCGGAGGCGGGCGGAGAGGACGAGGCCGTCGTAGTCGACGGGGTACCAGCGGTCGTGGCCGGCGGTGCGGACGGTCCAGCCCTGTTCGTTGTCGGCGGGTTCGGTCATGATGGCTTGGCCGTCGCGGATGCGTTCGGCGAGGAGTTCCCAGAGGCGTTCGCGTACTCGGCAGCTGGGAGTGCCGACGAAGATCCCGGCGGACACTTCGACCATCCATCGGGTGAGGTGACCGCGCAATCCTTCCGGCGCGGCGATCAGGACGATGACGGTCAAAAGTCCACCTTTGCCGGTGGCACGTCGAATTCCGGGCCGATCACGACCACGTGTTCTCCTGCGGGACCACCGTGCGCGGAGGCCCAGTTGACACCGCCGGACACCGCGCCCAGTTCCTCGTCCCACAGTTCGCGCGGGTCGCGGTCAACGAGTTCTTCGCCGTCCGGCAGTAGAAGGTTCTTCACGTCGCGCACGATGCGTTGCAGCAGCTGGGTTTCCACGACGCGGTCGCGCAACGCCGTGCGGGCGTCGCGTTCCTCGGTCAGCCCCTCCGCGGCGAGGTCGAAGGCCAAGGGGATCGTGAGTTCGGCCTTGTAGAGGTCGGCGACGTCCATGACGAACGACGTCGCCGACCCGGTGTGGACGAAGCCGAGACCGGGACTGGCGCCGAGGCCGACGATGACGGCGTGGCAGATGCCGTAGAGCGCGGAGTTCGCGGCGGACAGCAGGCGGTTGACGTCGTCCCCCGCAGCGAAGGCGTCGCCGGGTTTGTACTCGCGTTTGGTCCACGGAACGCCGGTGCGCTGCGAGTGGTGCTGGTAGAGCTTCTTCACCCGCGTTCCCTCGCGGCCGCGCAACTGTTGCATGGTCGCGGTCGCGACGTCTTCGCCCGGGAACCGCATGGCGTACATGCGACGGGCGACGTCGAGCCGTTCGACGGTGCGCGTGACGAGCCAGGCCTGCCGCATCAGCAGGTGGGTGCCGCGGCTGGCGCCCATGCCCGACGCGTACATCCGCACGCCGTGCTGGCCGACCCAGCACACGGCGGTGCCGGAGTCGCCGAGCAGCGCCACCGCCGCGTGGGTGATGCGGGTGCCGGGTCCGAGCAGCACGACCGCGATCATGGCGGCGGGAACGCGGACCGTGCGTTCCTTGTTGATCAGCACGATGGCGTTGTCGTCGCGGTCGACGTGGGTGCGTTCGACGTAGACGCTGGACACCCGGTCGACCACCCGGTGCAGGTCGTGGGGATGGGCCTGCCACCACATGTCAGCCATCGGCACTTCGCAGTGGCGCGAGGGTGAGCAGCCCGCACCCGTACGCCTTGTTGGGGCCGATGCCGGAGAGCATCGCGGCGCGCAGCGCGTCCGGGTCGGTGACGGCCAGGCGGCCTTCGAAGGTGATCGCCTGCATGGTCACCGGCTTGGCCCCGTCCTTCTTGGAGATCCGGTAACGCGTCGAGTCGACCACACGCACCTCGTACGGGGTCTTCGCGTCGGATGCGGGCACCAGCCCGGGAGCGGGGTCGTCGGTGCGTGCGACGGGAATGGCGAAGCCGTACCCCGCGGTGCGCCGAAGCAGCCACTCGAGTTGGTGTGCGACCGTGCGGTGCGCGACCCGGAAGCCGCGCTGGGGCTTCCGGTCGCCCCACCGCTCGAGCTGCGACGCGGTGCGCTTGGTGGGGGTCATCGTGGACTGGACGGGGTTGGCGGTGAGCCGGAACGCGAACTCACGGCCTGGCGCGAGTTGCCCCAGCAGCGGCGTGTAGTCGCGGACCAGCACGTGCTCGCCGTCCGCGTCGGGCCATCCCGCTTGTTCTACGAGGTGCGACCAGTCCGGCCGGCTCGGTGTCAGCACGATCAGGTCGACGCGATGCCCACGGGCGTCCAGCCGCCACAGGACCCGGTCGGTCGGTGGATCGGGAAAGCCGCCCAACACGGCGCCGTGGAGGCTTCGCGGATTGCGCAGGAACTCGCGGCCCTTGGCGCGCAACGGGTTGATCCGGATTCGGGACAGGTAGGTCACCGTCACCACCCCAGCAAAGCGAACGGGTCGTGGTCGGTGGTGCCGGCGCCCGAGGTCGGATCGGCCAGCCCCGTGGGGACCTCGACCCAACCGTGGCGAATCGACCGGGTGGTCCGGCCGCGGTCGAGCGGATCGAACGACAGCGGGTGGTCCTGCGCGGTGTCGAGCACGCCGTCCTCGTCGCCACCCGCCGCGGCGTCGATCGTGGTGGCGAGGGTGACGAAGGCGGGTGGCGACTTCCTGCGCCCCAACTCGTTCCTGCTGTAGGAGGCGAGCCAGGGTGTGGCCCGCAGCGCGGAAACCACGTCGGGCTGGGTCTGGTCGTCCAGCAGCAGCGGCTGGGTCGGCACGCACGACCGTCGCCCCAGGGCCAGCGGGAACGCCGGGTGGGTCACCGCGTGGCGCAGGGTCTCCACGAGTTCGCGCGGACCCTGGACGGCGACGAGGAACACCGCGTCCTGGAGGTAGAACCGCTGTGTCAGGTGGGTGTGTTTCACCGGCCCGGTGGGCTTCTGCACGCCCTTGGCGTTGACCGACGCCGACAACAGCGGCAGCCCGCGGTAATCGCTGACCGTGTGGTAGTCGCGCAGGAGCGTCCCCGGTTGATCGACGCGCACACCCAGCGAGAGGTCGCCGAGGTCGGCGATGCTCTCGCTTCGGGCACGGCCCTGCGCGGCGGCGAGCAGACCGATCACACCGGACTTGGTGGGGCGCCCGGAGGTCTCTCGTCGGTTGAACTCGCTCGTGTCGCCCCAGGACTGCAACGGCGCAGCCAAGCGCAACAACAGCACGGACTGGCCGGCTGGGTCGGTGTTCATCGCAGCGCGTCCGAGGAGAGCCAGTCCGCGGCGAAGCTCTTGACCTCCGACAACAGTCGCGGAAACGGCATCGACGCGTCGAACGCCTCCGCCAACCTGGCCGCGTCACCGTTGTAGCAGGACAACACCTTCACCGGCGCCTGGCCCCAGTTCGTGGTGGCGATGGTCATCTCGGCGGCGAGCCTGGTCATCGACTGGTCGAGCACGCCCTCGCTGGAGCGGACCGGCTTCTCGAAGGCCGACACGAGGTTCACCGGCTGGTCCTCCCGGGCCACCACGGCGACCAGGCTTGGCAGGGTGCGGTGGGCGAAGGAGTTGGCGTGCCCGCCGGGGATGGAACGGGCGAAGCAGTCGACGAACAACTCCACTGCGGACGGCACCGCGTCGGCCCCACCGAGGTTGGTTTCCAACTGGTCCAACCCGATGGTCGCGTACCGGTAGAGCGTCGCGGAGTTGAACTCGATGGTGCCGATCATCCCGGCACCCGGCTGTTCCCGCGTGTTCTCGTCGTCGACAGCGGTGTAGTAGTCGAACTCGATCTCGACCGGGTGGGTGGAAATGGCGTGCGCGACCTGACACGCCGCGTCGACGTTCAGGTTGGGGATGTCGGCGACCATCCGCCCAAACAGCGCCACGTCCACCGGGTGGCCGGTGCCCAGGATCTTCTTCACGTCAACCCGCTCGACGGCGTCCTTCAACGCCGCGTCCTCCAACGTCACGAGGTCGGCGATGTCACCGACCTCGGTGACGATGGCGTCGAGTTGCGGATAGCCGAAGAACAGCAGGTAGGACATTTGTTCGGCGTTCTTCTTACTGGCCTTGATTTCCAGCGGCGCGAGCAGCGCGTTGGCGATCCGGGTCGCGTCCTCGGCGGTCACACCGTGCGCGTCGGCCAGCCTGCGACCGAGCAGGCTGGACATCTGCTTGGTCCGCGTCCCCAGGTCCTCCTTGGACATCCTGGTCGCGAACGCAGTGCGCGTGGCGCGTTTCCACGCCTGGGAGGACACTCGCGAACGTCGCGCGCCGCCGTAGATCGCCTGTTTCGGCGAGTTGGCGTCGTCCCGGTTCATGTTGGACGGCGGGACGGTCTGAAGCACGTGGATGTCGAGAAAACGGCGTGACGACACTGCACAACTCCAAGCTGTGACGTAGGAAAAGTGGTGATCGGCTGCGAGGTCAGCCGTCGACCCGGTCCGGCTCGTCCGTCGGACGGGCGTAGAACTGCAAACCCCAGTACCTGCGCGTGGATGCCGCGCCCTCCGACCTGGTCCACATCCGGAGGTCCTTGCTCAGCCTCGTGTAGTCGAGCGCGATCGACTTGCCCCGCAGCAGGGTGATCAGGCCGCGCAAGTGCGCGACCAGCTCGTCCAAGCTGGTGGCCGTGGCCGCCGCGTTGAACCGGCGGGTGACACCGTCCTCGTTGACCCCGTCCGACGACTTCAGCCGCCGCATCGCCTCGCCCAAGCCGACACCCTTGCGGTGCATCGGCGTCCGCTGGGACTGCTGGTGCAGCCCGTAGAGCGCCAGCGCGGCGTGCTCGGCGACCAGCGCCGGCGCGTCGGGGTGTTCCGCGTAAGTCCGGTAGAACCGCCACATCTGCGGCACCGTCCCGGCCTGCCTTCCCAAACCACGCCGCAGTGCCGCCAGGTCCCCGCCGTTCGGTGGCTTGTCGTTCTTCCACCGGCCCTCGCCGTCGACCTGATCCTCCCAGTAGGGCTTGTAGCCGGGACCCGACGTCGTGGTCATGTCAGTTCTCCTGATCGGAATCACCCGTCCCGCGCGCCGCGGCCGCCAACGGCAACACCTCGCGCACGGTGCGACGGAAGGTCAACTCGGCCCTCGGGGAGCACAGGGTCACGCTCTTGCCTTTGTGCTCGATCGTGATGCCCGCGAACTGACGTGGGGACGCCTGGTCGAGCAACGGCTTCGCGACGGCGAACGCCTCCCGCCACACGACCTGCTCCCACGCCAGGCTGACCGCGTCGATCGCCTCCTCGTCGTTCCGACGCTGGAGCTTGCCCAGCACGAGGCGCGTGTACGGGTCCACCGCGTGCAACAGCCGATCCCCCGGCCGCTGCCCCTTGTCCCACGGCAGGGCCTCGGAGGACGTGGTGCGCCGGAGGTCCGCCGACAGGCCGTTCAACGCCCGGGCGACGAGGTCGGCCTGCTCCGCGATCCTGAGCAGAGTGGCCCGCTCCCCCACGCCGGTCAGCGCCACCACCGGCAGGGGGATGGAGTCGGCGATGAAGTTCTCCACGACCGCCGACTGGGTGCCGTACTCGATCCCCGTAGTGAGCACCTGCAACGGAAAATCGGGTTCGAGCACCTCGGCCAGCTCCCGCAGTTGGCGACTGGTCTGCACCGGGTCCTCCGCGTCGCGACCGGCAGGCACTGCGAGCAGACCGTCCAAGCCGCGCCACGCCGCACGACCGGACATGTGCCGACGGGGCCGCCACGTCGGTTGACTCGGCTTGGCCTTCGGATCCTGCCGCCACATCGTGTGCGGCTCGAACTCCGGCGTCGAATCCGGTCTGTCCCCGGCGCAGACCAGCACGCCGGTGACACGCGGCCCGTCCGGCGTGTCCTCCGGCTGCAAGCGGATGCGGCGGGACTGCCAGGTCAGCAACTCCAGCCGACCTGCGGCCGTTTTCACCGCCCAGTCCGCCGTCCACGGATCCCGCCGCCATTGCGGACGGTCGCCGTCAGGCAGGCCGTCCTGGACGCGGGGGACGTTCAACATCAACGTCTCGGCGAGCGTGCGACCAACGGGAACGACGACGCCCAGCTGCCCCAACGGTCCGGTGAGGTTGCCGGTGGTCTTGCCGCTCTTCGCCCGGTCGTCATCGGCCGCCCCGGTCTTGATGCCGGCGGTGTCCCAGCAGTGGGTGTGCAACAGCCAGCGCGCGGCCTGGGCCGGGGTCAACGGCAGGGGTTCGTCGCCCACGCGCGCGGAGAACAGCGGAACGCTGTTGCCCGAGGTGATGGACGGCACGAGCAGCGACGACGACTTCACCTCGCCCTTGGTCGTGCGCAGACCGGCGACTTGCGCGAAGGGGTGGTGGGGGTGGAACAGCTCGAACCGTTCGTGATGATCACGGAGGTAGGCCGTGATCCCGACTCGCGCCGAGTTCCGCCCCCGTGCGCCGGGCTCCTCGGCCGGAACTTCGGTTCCGGTGAACAACGTTCCGTCGACGGCCGCCCGCATCCACTGCCGCCACTGCTTGGTCGACCTCGGCGCGCCGAGGGCGTCCAACACGATCGGCAACAGGAACTGCCGGAGGATCACGGGCAGCATCGTCGCCGGGGTCACCGCCAACTGCTCGATCTCGTGCGCCCGCGACAACGCCTCGCGGCCGGAGACCTCGGTGTGGATCCCACCGATGCGGACCGGGATCCACGGGTCGTCCAACAGATTCATCATCACCCGTCTTCGCCTGACAGTTCGTGGGCTACGCGAGTTGCCGGCGACGCCACTGCGAGCGAAAGCGACACACTGCGCGGTTAGTTGCACCACACTACGAACCTAGGCGGATCTTGTAAATTGTGTGAGGTTTCATCGGTGTCGACCGACGCCGATCGGCTGACGCACGACCAAACCCAGATTGTCGTCGTAGGACACGACGCTGCCCCCGAGCTCGACGGACGTCGTGTCGTCCGGAATCACGAGAGCCCGCGTGTGCTTGAGCCACGGGTGGCGGCTCCATTCAGGGAGCGTCCCGAGTTCGCGCAACGCCGCCTGGGTGAGACGGGCCGGCAACCTCACCGTTCCCGCCACGACGTCCTCCAGCAGCTCCGGCCCTTTCTCACCGTGCACGCCGAGCCGGACGTTGCGATAGGTGCGGTAGCCGCGCTCGTCGCGTCGCAACACGACCACCTCGACCGACTCCTCGCCATCGCGGACGAGAGCGTCGAGTCGCGTCTGCTCATGGGCCCCTGCGACGTGGGCGTAGCTCAATCCGGCGAGGGTCGGCGCGGTCCACTCGTCCGGTGCGGACAGCAGGAACGGCCGGGCGTTGGCCTTGCGCGCTTCCTCGCGCTGCTCCCAATCGGCACGGGACTTCTGCTCGTCCTCCGGCCACCGGGTCCGGTTCTCGTCATGGCCGGAGTACACCGACTCCACGAGACCGGGGATGACCGTCGGCAGCGTCCACCCGGCCGTACCGGTGACGCCGAGGACGAGGTCCGCGGTGCGCAGCAGGCGGTATCGACCGTAGATGTGCTCACTGGAGGCGAGAAACCGCGGTGGACCGTCGGCAGCGAAGGTCACGCCCGTGACGACCACGGTGGGACGCTTCAACGCGGTGGGCCTGGCGCGCTGATGACGATGGAGCCGGCCGACGCGTTGCAGGAGTAGGTCGATCGGGGCGAGGTCGGACACCACCAGGTCGGCGTCCACGTCGAACGACTGTTCTGCCAGCTGGGTCGCCACCAGGATCATCCTTCGCGGACGCGGCTTCCCTTTTCCGGGTTCGCCAAGAAGGTCCAGGCATTCCTGAGTGCGGCGGGCACGTGGTTCGACGGCCAAGCGGGCGTGCAGCAGTCGGACGTCCTCGCCGAACTCCTTGCACAAAGCGGTGTACGTGTCCTGCGCCCGTCGCACGTCGTTCCTGATGATCAACGCGCACCCCTCGACGGGCAGGCGACGGTTCAGCAAGGCGACAAGATCGGCCAAGTCCTCCGGCCCTTCCCCCTCCTGGCCGCCCGGCTTCTTCCGGGTCACGGAAAGCAGTTCGACGCCGACCGGCTCGGGCGCCCGCCAACTTTCCGACGACGTCACCAACACCTCCGGCTCGTCCGCCTCGACGCACACCGTGGTGATGCTCGGATATCCGGTCGGTCGCGGAAGATCCGGCAGCGAGGTCCGGACACCATTCCTCCCGCCCGTCGCGTACGCCTCCACGAGGCTTCGGCGTTGCTCCGCAGGCAAGGTCGCGGAGAGCAGGATGACCGGCACCCGTGCCTGCCCCAGCCACCTCAACGCCTCGTGGAGGAACTGCGACATGTACACGTCGGCGGCGTGGACCTCGTCGAGGATCACGACCTTGCCGGCCAGACCCGCCGCGCGCAGCATCACGTGCTTCGTCCTCGTGGCGGCGTGGAGGAGTTGGTCGATGGTGCCGACCACAACGGGGGCGAGCAGACCGCGAAGCCGTCCCAGCAACCATTCCGACGGGCCGGAGCCACCGGCCGTCTCGTCCCGGTGGGAGGACATGCCGTACATGTCCTCCCCGACGCTGTCCCACCAGTGGTCGGGGTCGACCTGAGGCGGGTTCAGGAGTCGCTTCCACTCGGTGTTGAAGTCGCGCTTGCCGTGAAGGAGAACCACTCGGTCTTCCAACCCCGGACCGACCTTGCCGACCCACTCGCGCACGCGGGTGAACATCGGGTCGCAGGTCGCCTGCGTAGGCATTCCGACGAAGACGCCGTCGGCTCCGAACGCGGCCGCGATGATCTCAGCCGTCGCCAGTGCCACTTCGGTCTTGCCCTCGCCCATCGGCGCCTCGATCACGAGCAAGCCGGGCGAGGACATGGCCCGAACACGTTCGACCGCATGGCGCTGGAACGCGCGGGCACGCCGGCCGAACCGCTCCATCAGGATGTCCTCCGGAGGCGTACTCAGGCGCCCCCAGCCACCGTGCATCCGCAGTTCCCGCCAGGCGTTCGCCGCCCGACCCCGAGCGCTCGCCATCGTCACGGCGTTCAGGTCGTCGATGCCGGTGAAGTAGTTCTCGTTGCTGGCGATCCAGTCGGCCATCACCACGAGCCCGCTCAGGTGAAGCTGTTCGCTGCGCGTCAACATGACCACCGGTTCGACCTCGACCACCTCCGCGAAGCCCTGCGCGCGAGTGAAAACAGCGACCACCGCACACTGCACGCTCTTCCACGCTTCTCCACGCCCGTGCCCATCCGCGCGAACGAACGACCCCGCGACGGCGCCGCGTTCAGGGACAAGGCCGTGGTGACCAGCGACCAACGGCCAGATCCAGTCGATCGCCTCCTCCGACCAGCCGACCTCGCCCAGGTGGTCGATGAGCAACTTCGCTCCCGCCCTGTCGTGCCGCCACCGCGTCTTGGGCGTGACCGAAGCGGGCCAACTCAACCCGGACGCACGGACACGTCGCGCCTCCACCGCGTCGAGCACCTGGAATGCGGGTGTCGCTTTACCGCAGTCGTGAATTCCGCAGATCCAGGCGAAAAACCTACGGCCGCGGTCACCCGAAACCGAGTCCAACCGATCTTTTGTCGATGACGAGAGGAAGTTGTCCCACAGCAGTTCTGCGACGGCAGCTGTGTCGAACAGGTGGGAGAGCAGCAGGTTCATCGTGCCGCCCGCATTTTTGCGGGATTTCCCCCAGAGGGCACCGAGCCGAGTACACGTCTCCGCGTCAAAGCCAAGTTCGACAGCAAGGGCCGCAGCACTGGACACGTACTTCTATCCCATCAAGTCTGGCCCGTCAGGCAAATCCGCCGCCTCGTCGGGCACCCGAAGATCAAAGGCACACCAATCGTGAGCCATCCGAACATACGAACGATCATAGCCGGTGATGTTCACTAGATCGAGCGAGCCCACCGATCCATGAACCGCAACCGCAATAATGCGGCCAATGGCGATGCTGGCATCGCTCCATCCCCCGACTTGACTGCCCGCCGTATGGCAAGCGATGGATCCGCAGGCACGGGGAGGCGAGCGCGCCCCGGTAGCCGACATCCACAGGTAGGGCGACCCCGCATGCACGGGGACGACGAGGACCTGGGCGCCTGGCGCGACGGAAGACCCCCGCGTGCGCGGGGACGAGCGCTGCAACCGGGTCGGCGGCAAATACGTGGCGGGAAGACCCCCGCGTGCGCGGGGACGAGCGGTCGTTTACCGCTGAGGTCGACGGCGACCGGGGAAGACCCCCGCGTGCGCGGGGACGAGGCGGCCAGCGCCCGGAAGGCGTACTACTGCGCGGGAAGACCCCCGCGTGCGCGGGGACGAGCGTGACCGAGGATGTGCACGGTCAGCGCCGGGCGGAAGACCCCCGCGTGCGCGGGGACGAGTCCATGACCAGCCGCCCCGTGAGCCGCCGCCCGGGAAGACCCCCGCGTGCGCGGGGACGAGGGCGTGGTGCCGGTCGGCAGCGCGATCGAGTACGGAAGACCCCCGCGTGCGCGGGGACGAGGTGATCTGGAGGACGCGCTGCGCGTCGTCCAGCGGAAGACCCCCGCGTGCGCGGGGACGAGCTCGGAGTTGCGCTCGGTGTAGGCGAGCGTCGCGGAAGACCCCCGCGTGCGCGGGGACGAGGGAAGAGTGGGATGTCGCCACCGGCACCTCGGTGGAAGACCCCCGCGTGCGCGGGGACGAGACCGGGCCGGCGACGTCGTCGCGTGTGGTTCCGGGAAGACCCCCGCGTGCGCGGGGACGAGGGGGTATCGCGTCGCGTGGGGCAGCGTGCGAGCGGAAGACCCCCGCGTGCGCGGGGACGAGTTGATGCTGCTGGCGTGGGTGCCGTACATCGCGGGAAGACCCCCGCGTGCGCGGGGACGAGGCTTTGTGACCTGCGGGTTTATGAACGAGAACAGCGTTTTCCATTCAGTCCTCGCAACCTACCCCCACCCTGCTCGCGCTGTGGTTAAGGATGCCACGGGTCTAACGCCGTCCGGTGCCGTGATCACGACACGGTTCGGAGCCGGTGAGGCCTGGGCGCCGGTGAGGGTCACTTCCGGTGTCGCGGGCTTTGCGGTCCGCGGTGCTGTGCCGGGTGCTCGACGGGGTGTGCGGGTCGAAGTGGGTTGGCAGGTGTCTGGCTGGTGTGGTTCCGCAAGCCTGTAAGTCGGGCTCGGGCTGCCAGACGACGGAGCCGGTCCGACAGGGTGTTGGATTCCATCGGGTCGGGTGTGGCGGTGTTCAGGAGAAAATTCGTTGCGGCTTCTGCGAGTTGGCGGTGGAAGTCGGGACCGGGTTGTGGGCTCGGTGTTCGCGTGGGTGGCTGGATCGTCCGTTCGGTTGCCGTGGCGAGTGGTTCTGCCGGCTTGGATCGAGGGGCCGGGTGTCGTGGGCGCGTTCACGGTGCCCGACGAGTGCGAGCCGGTCGCGCATGGCCGCTGCGGCAGGCGAGAGGGCGGATGCCACGGGTTGTGTGGAGGTGTCATGAAGGCGCACCAACGGGGACAGCCGGTGGTGCAGGACCTTGGTCGCCGACGAGACGGTGTCGGTTTCTCGGTTTTGCCAGGCGTCGGTGATGGCCTGGACGGGGTCGGTGGTGGGTTCGACGGCGTGGAGGCGTTGGGCGAGGGCGGGCCACGCCGGGTCGGCGAGGATGCGTTCGGACTCTGTCGGCAGGGCGGTCCGGATCCATTCGGTGGCTTGGTGGTCGAGATGGGTCGACGCCGCGTTCGTCAGCCATAGCCGGAACATGCGCGTCGGGGTCGGATCGACGGAGGGTTCGACTCCGGGTTGCTCGATGGGCTGTCCGGTTCGGCCGGTGGCCAGTGCGGTGATCCAGCGATGTGCGCGTTGCCGTGTGCCGATTCCCTCCGGGCCGGCGAATGAAAGGTCGGAGTCGCGGATCTGCCAGTGTCCGCGGAACACGGCGACCTGGCCGGCGATGTGGATCCATTGGCGACGGTGGGCGGTGTTCTCCGGTGTCGGACCGAGATGAGTGGTCCACGGCGGCCAGGCGAGCACGGCGACGCGGACGAGCCGGTCCACGGGGGTGGTGATGTCGTCGGCTTTGGTGTGCAACCAGGTGTGGAATTCGGTGCGGGCTTCGTCCGGTGGGCCGACGGGAGCCGGCGGTGGGGTCAGCCATCCCGGGAAGTCCGGTCGGGACGGGTCAGGGGTCGCGGCCAGGGTGGCCGTCGGATCGGGGTCCAGGGAGTCGAGTTCCAACAGCGCGTCGAGCAGTGCGGGCAACACCGGGTCGGCGAGGATTTCGTCCGCCATGTCCGACAACGCGTCGCACAGCCATCGTTCCGGGTCCTGGTCGGAGAGGTACAGATGGAGTCCGTGCTGGTACTCGAGGATCTGCCGGTCGAGCCGGAACGGTGCCGCGAGGGCGTCACGCAGTTCTTCGGTGGCGGACCTCTCGCCGCTTTCGTTGTTCAGGATCCGCGTGAGCGCTTGCGCGGCCGGGGTGTCGGCCCGGTGGCGGTAGAAGAGGTCGCCGTTTTTGACGTGACCGGTTCGGCGAGTACGGAGACCTCGGCGGTTGTGGCGGGTGACGATGGTGTCGCCTCGACCGGCGTGGTAGCCGTCGCGGAGCAGGGTTCCGGTGGGTTCGACGTGCCCGGCGGCGCGCAGTTCGTGTTGGGCTCGGGCGGAGAGGTCCGCGACGACGCCATTGGTGTCGGAGGCCATGGCGACCACCGTGCAGTCGGTTGTTCTTGATGTACCGGTCGATTGCGGTGGTGTCTCCGAGACGCACGCCGAGAACTGCCTGTGCTTCGGCCGGGTTGACGAAGCGGTGGACGTGGTCGAGTTCGATTCCGCCCGCGTCGTGATGGATGAGGCGGAGTGTGCCGCCGGCTTCGACGGCGGCGAGTTGGCGGTGGTCGCCGACCAGGCGGACGACGGCGCCGCGTTCGGCGGCCAGTTCCCGGACGCGGTCGAGCATGCGGGTTCCGGCCGCGTTCCAGGCGTGCCACGGCGGCGGTCGCGACGGGTTCGGGTACGACCGTCGCTACGGCGACGGGGCGTTGTTCAGCGTCGAGGATGGCCTGGCCTGCCGGTGGTGGCCGCGACGGCGGAACACGGACTCGCCGGTGGAGCGGCGCAGCAGTTCCCGCCGAGCATCGCCGTGATCTACGAAACACTTCGCGACTCCCGGCGCGGCTCGTTCGTGTTCACCTCACCGGCCACCTGGGACGGCCGGGACCCGGGCGGCCGCGGTGGTGTCGATCATGTTCCACCGATCCTGCCGTGGCTGACGTTCCACGAGGGCCGCCACAGCCATTCCACCTGGATGATCGAGGACGGGATCCCGGAGGTCGCCCGACGGGCCAGGCTCGGCCACAAGATGAAGGGCATCGCGCGGATCTACGACCATGTGACCAGCGTCATGCTGGACCAGCTGGACGAGGCCCTCGAAGCCCGGTGGCGTTCGTCACTGCTGACGCTCCAGGACGACGAGTTGACCGCAGTGGTCGGACGTTTTCCGCACCTCGGGCAGACGGTGGCCGACGCGCGAGCACTACCGTCGCACCGACCGATCGCCATTTTTTCGCCATTGATCTTGCCCAACACGCAAGAAGCCCGGCCTCAAGATCGAGTACCGGGCTTCTGACCTGCGTATTTCGTTGGTGGACGATACAGGGATTGAACCTGTGACCCCTACCGTGTCAAGGTAGTGCTCTCCCGCTGAGCTAATCGTCCGAGGCGGAGACGGGAATCGAACCCGTGTACAGGGCTTTGCAGGCCCTTGCCTAAGCCACTCGGCCACTCCGCCAGTGCACCTGAGGCTAGCACCCAGGGTCTGGCCTGAGCCCAAGGGGCCCTCTGCCGAGCGGATGACGAGACTCGAACTCGCGACCCTCACCTTGGCAAGGTGATGCGCTACCAACTGCGCTACATCCGCATGCTCCGGGGATTTCTTGAACTGTTTGCCCTTTTGGGGCTGGTGTTCGTGACTTCCTCGGTGCGAGAGGAACTTTATTACATCCACCGCGACAGGATCAAATCGGGGGTCCCCTCAGACCCTCGCAAGCCCGTCACCAGCGGTTTCAGGTGAGGTCGGTGGAGATCAGGTGGGTCAGCGCCTCGTCCACGTCCACCCACAGGTGCTCGTTGCCCGGCACCACGACGTCGTACGTGCGGTCGAGGAAGTCGGCCAGCTCCTGGGCGGACGCCTCGAACATGGCGTGGCCGGACGGGGAGCTGAGTTCGATCACGACGACTTCGGGGTCGTCGGCGGCCGGGCGGATCCGGACGTCGCCGTCGCCCGCGTCGGCGATCAGGCCGTCGGCGAGGAGGTCGCGAGCGAAGACCCACTCCACCCAGCCGGCGCGGCCGGTGCGGAACGCGGCCACCACCGCGTACGGGTCCTTCGTGTCGTATCGAAGCTCCACCTGCACCGGAACCGCGGGTGTCCGCGGCGCCAACAGGTCGAACACCGCTGTAGAGCGGAGTGTCACGTGGTCGTTGCGCATCGTCGTTACCCTCTTCTCCCTTCCCGGCCAAGGAAACGACCGAGCTCTCTACTTGTGACGTACATGTGGCGAGGAACGCTCGACATCGAGGCCGTTATCACCCGATCGGTCCCACGAAACTTCGCTGGGCGACCGGATCGCTGCGTTCCGTGTCCACGCCGACACCACCGCACCATCTTGCTGGGTTTAACCTGAACCCGGTACCGGCTGTTGCGCGAATGTTGGACGTGAGGACTCTTCTCGTGGCTGACTCACCCGCCCCGGCGCCACGGCGCCAACCCGACGACCGACCGTCCGACGTGGACCTGGTCGCCCGGGTCTCGGCGGGTGATCGGGGCGCGTTCGGCGCGCTCTACGACCGCTATTCCCGGCCGGCGTACTCGCTGGCCAGGCGGATCTGCGTGGATCCCGACCTGGCCGAGGACGTCGTCCAGGAGGCGTTCCTGTCCCTGTGGCGCAACCCCGGCGGCTACGACCGCACGCGCGGGGGGTTCGGGACGTGGCTGATGACCGTCGTGCACCACCGCGCGGTCGACGCCGTGCGCCGCGAGAACACCCAGCGCAAGCGCAACGTGCCGCTGACCGACGAGGAGTCGGAACGCAGCACGACGCCGACCGCGGGTGCCGACCACGACGCGCTGACCAGCGTGGTCGGCGCCGAGGTGCGCGAAGCCCTCAAACGGCTGCCCGAGGACCAGCGGCAGGTGATCGCGCTGGCCTACCTGGGCGGCTACACGCAGATAGAAGTGGCCGCGCTCACGGGAATACCCCTGGGCACGGTCAAGTCACGGACATTCGCGGCCATCCGCCGGCTGAGAGGCACGTTGCAGTCGGTCTGGTCGGGGGAAACCGGCGAAACGCCGGGCAGGACGACGGGAGCACACCGGTGACCGGGGAGCAGAGGGACGACTGGTGCCCTCAGGAGGAGCTCGCGGTCGGTTGGGCCATGCACGCGCTCGAACCGGACGAGGAAGCTCGACTGCGGGACCACCTCCCGGGGTGCACGCGGTGCCGCGAGGCGGTGCGGTCCACCCAGGAGGTCACCGCGGCGCTCGGCGGATCGGTTCGGCAGTACGAACCGCCCGCCCGGCTGAAGGCCCGGCTGATGGAGGCGATCGAGCACACGCCGCAGGAACGCGTGGCGCCCGAACCCGCCCTCGCGCCGGTCGTGCGCCTGGACGAGCAGCGGTCGCGGCCGAAGTGGGGTCGCCGACTGGTGGCCGCCGCGGCGGCGCTGGTGGTGCTCGCGGTGATCGGGGTCGCGGGGCTGCGGTTCGACGACCTCAGCGACCGCGTCGCCCAGCAGGACCAGCGGACGAACCAGCTGGAGTCGGCGTTGCAGGTGGCGGCCGACCCGACCACGAACCGGGCCGTGCTGCGGACCGACTCGGGCGAGCCGCTGGCGGTACTGCTGTCCGGTGACCACAACGCGGCCGTGATGCCGATGGCGTTGAAGTCGAACGACCGGTCGTCGCAGATCTACGTGGTGTGGGGCATCTCGACGCCCGACGCCGTGCCGCTGGCGACGTTCGACGTGTCCTCGGACTCGGATGTGACGCTGCTCTCGTGGTCCACGGCGGCCCACGCGCACAACAACTTCGCGATCTCGCTGGAACCAGGCCGGACCGCGCCGAGCACGCCGACGAACAAGGTGGCCGCCGGACAGGTCGCTTCGTGAGCGATGATGTGACGATGACGACTGATCAGCGCCCGGACACCGGCCCCCTGGCCTGGTTCCGCCGCACCCGGTCCCGCCGCCTGGCCTTGAAGATCGGCGTCGGCGTGGTCGGCGGGTTGGTGCTGGTCGCGGGCATCCTGATGATCCCGTACCCCGGCCCGGGGTGGCTCGTGGTGTTCACCGGCCTGGCGATCCTGGCCACCGAGTTCACCTGGGCGGAACGGGTGCTGAAGTTCGCGAAGGGGTACTACGACAAGTGGGTGGCGTGGCTGAAGCGCCAGAACCTCCTCGTGAAGGCCCTGGTGATCGCGGGCACCTGCGCCATCGTCCTGGTGACCTGCTGGCTACTGGGCGCGTTCGCCCTGGTGGGAGGCTGGTTCGGCCTCGACTGGCCGTGGTTGGCGAGCCCGATTTTTGGCCACGGGGGATGATGTTGTAAGGTATGCACACACCGCGAGAGCGGGGCAGGAAAACCGAATAGGGGCGATTAGCTCAGCGGGAGAGCGCTTCGTTCACACCGAAGAGGTCACAGGTTCGATCCCTGTATCGCCCACCGCAGGTCAGAGGCCCGGAACCGTTTTTGGTTCCGGGCCTCTCCCGTTGTGCGAGCACTGAAGTACAGCAGCCGCTCAGCAGTCGGGACTTTCGCTCACCTGCTGGAGTGCCTTTCGCGTGGTCTCGTCGGAGACCTCGGTGTCGATCTCCATCGTGACCTTCGTGTTCCGACGATCAGGGAGAACACGAACTGCTCCGAGGGGTAACCCTGCCGGACGACCCCGACAGCGCGGAACCGGACGTTCGACGCCGACACGTCGGCGGGCGAACGGGTGCTCATCGTCCCTGCACCCCGTACCCGACGAGGACATCACGCCACCCCTGCTAGGCCCCTTCGATCTCCGCCCGCAGCCGGGCCGCCTCGTCGCCCCGGCCCGCCAGGTCGAGCAGCCCCAGCCGGACCTGCCTGGCCGCGTCGATGTCCGTCTGCAACGCGGGTTCGCTCGGGAGCGCGCCGGCCAGCAGCGACAAGCTCTCCTCGTTGGCCACGAGGGCGTCCTCGACGTCGTCCTCCGACACGTACCGGGAGAGCGCGTACGCGTGCAGCGCGCCCGCCCGTGCCAAGACGCCGACTTCGTGCTCCGCCGCCAGGCCGCGCACCTCGTCCGCCTGGGCCACGCCTTCCGGGACTCGGTCCGTGACGCACAGCGAGATGGCCCGATGGGCACGCAGCATCACGCCCTGGTCGGTGTAGGCGGGGTCCTCACGCGCCGCCTCGTCGACGAAGTCCAGCCACCGGGTGACCCAGTCCACCGCCTCCTCGAACCGGCCGCTCTGCCCGAACAGCGACGGGAGCATGATCAGCATGCCCACGAACTGCATCCGATCGTCGGGCAGCTCCCGGCCCGGGTGGTGCTCGACGGCGGCCACCAGCACGTCGATGATCTCCGCCGGCGGCGCCTGGGTGGCGGAGAGGCTCAGAGCCAGCACTGTCCGGGCGCGCGCGGCCGGAGCGTGGTCGCCGGTACCGGCGGCCGCCTCGTCCCGGATCGCGACCTCCTCCCTCGCCGCGGTCACCGCGTCGGAGGGCCGCCCGGCCTCCAGGTAGGCCCAGCCGAGGACTTCGAGCGCGTCCGCGAGCTGACCGCCCAGGTCGGTCACCGAACGGGCCACCTCCACCATGCGGACGGCGACGACCACGCGCTCTGCCGGTCGCCCGGCTCGCTCCAGCCTCTTGGCGAGATCGCGGAGTTCACCCGACAACGCGTCGAACAGCATCCGGTCGATGCCCTGGGGGGTGTGCACGGCGATCTCCGACGCCCGGTCCAGCACGGGCCAGACGCGTTCCCACTCGTCGGCCCGGTCCAGGACGTTGGCCAGCGCGGTGAGACAGCGGACCATGTTCGGCCGGTACAGGGGGTAGCCGCGCTCACGCTGGGCATCGGCGATCTCGACCGCCCGGCGTAACAGGTCCTCGGCCACGTCGAACGCGCCCGCGTCGGCCTGGGCGTCGGCGTCGAACACCAGCGCCGACAGGTACCGGTCGTCGTGGGCCGTCGGGTTCGAGTCGGCCTGCCGTCTGGCCACCGCCAGCGCCTCCTGCTGGTAGCGATCGCCCTCCTCGCGCTGCCCGATCTCGTTCAGGCACCAGCCCAACAGGTCCAACGCGGCGGACCGCTCGGCCTCGAACTCCTTCGGGTAGGTCACCCGGGCGCGGTCGAACGCCTCGACCGCGCGCCGCAGGACCGGGTGCGCGTCGGCGTACAGATCGGCCGCCATGAGCGCGTTGCCCAGCACCATCAGCGCGGTCGCGAGTGCGTAGCCCCCGGTGTCGAACTGCTCGTCCGCGCTGGGTGCGAACTCGACGGCCCGTTCGAACAGTTCCCGTGCCCGTTCCTCCTCACCGGACATCAGCGCGGCACTGCCGAGCGTCACCAGCGGCCCGGTGGCGTACGCCTCGAAGGCAACCGGCCGGTCCGCTGCGCGCTCGAGGTCGGCGGCGGCCTCGCCGAGGACGTCCAACGACTCCTGCGCCAGCGCCGCGCTCTCGGCGAGCGAGCCGAGCATGCCGAGCAGTTCGGCGATGGCGTTGAGGGTGACGGCCATGTCGATCGGGTCGACCACGCCTGCGGGCAGCGTCCGGTACAACCGGATCGCCTCCTTGCCCAACTCGACCGCGCGGTCCAGTTCACCGGCGAACCGGGCCCGCAGGGACAGCTGCGCGAACACCTCTGCCCGCTCCGCGGGGCTCCCGGCCCCGCCGAGGACGACCGAGGACGCGGCCTCGATCACGTCGTACATCCCCACATCGAGGTCGGCGTCGCGGAGCGGGAAGTCTCCGACGATTCCGGCCAGCACCTCGGGGTCGAGGTGGGTCAGTGCGCTGAGCGCGGCGCCTCCGGCGTCCAGTGCGAGCTTGGGGTCGGCGCGCAGCAGCGCCTCCAGGTGGGCGACGACGTGGGGGCGGCGCCCCGGCGCGGAGGCCGCCGCCAGGAAGGTGACCGCCCGGTCCACACCGGTCGGCGGCGTACCGTCGGCCGACCGCGCGAGCAGTGCCCGCAACGACGGCAGCGCCCACTGCTCGGCCCGCTGTTCCGGGCCGCCGGGCAGCATCAGCGCCAGGAAGTCCTCGGCCAACCGGTCCGGCAGCAGCGGTTGCAGCACGAGCTCGGGGTCCGTGCCGGGGTAGCAGTACGCGTGGTCCATCACCAGCCCGCGTGGATCCTGGGCGAAGCTCAGCGCCCGCACGGCCTCCGGGAACGACTGGGCGCCGATCAGGCAGGCGGCGAACACCGCCTCGCGCATGGCGTGCGGCGCGGCTCGGAAATCGGGCCGCTGGAGCAGCCGGAGCCAGTGGGCCTCCTCGCGGTCCAGCAGGTAGGTCGACAGGTCGGTCGGAGTGGCGGGTGGCGTGACCTGGCGGACGTGTGCGTCGACCGCCACCAGTGCGGCCATGTGCAGCGACAGCGCGAGCCCCAGGTCAGGGTGGTCCAGGTCGGTGGGCGGGGCGATCGCGGCCGGGTCGGCGACGCCGAGGGCACGGGCGAACGAGTCCCGCGCCGCGGTGAACATCCGCGCGCGGTCGGCCGCGGAATCGGCCAGCGCGGTCAGCGCCAGGTCGTCCGCGGTGCCCTGCCGCGCGGCCAGTTCGAACCGCACGGCCGGCCACGGTGAGGTGGCGCGGGCCAGTAGCAGGATGCGCACCCGACGCCGGTCGCCGACGTGCCGGTCGATCAGCGCCACCAGGTCGGTGTGCGGCACGCGGTCCGCGTAGTCCACCACCGACAGCAGGTCCTGCCGACCGTCGTCGGGGCCGTCCGGCGCGGCCCAGGTCGCCTGCGCCCGCCAGCCCGCCGCCGCCGAGTCCGCCGCGAAACGCCTGCCCAGCCGGGTCTTGCCCTGGCCGCCCGGCCCGTGCAGCCACAGCGCGGACAGCGGGGCGGTGCCGTCCCGCCACGCGGTGAGCTCGTCCAGTTCGGCGGCGCGCCCGGTGAACGCGACCACCTCGTTCTCCGCGACCAGCAGCCGGCTCGGCTGGTCGGCGAACCGCGCCGGGTCGGCCGGCGGCGGCGCGACGGCGGCGGATCCGATCGCCGCCGCGAACTCCCGGTGCCAGTACTGGGGGTGCAGCTTCGCCTCGGCAAGCCCTTCGACGGGCGTGCCCGCGTCCAGGCACCCGACCACGAACGCGGCGACGGTCCGCCGGGTCGGCTCCGTCTTGCCGGTCAACAGGTCGCTGAACGTGGAGGCGCCGAACCCGTTGCCGTTGCGCCCCACGTGACCGCGCAGCTGGGCGCTCGCCGAAACCTTGCGGAACGACGGTTCCCCGAGGGCGACGTGCAGTCTGCGCAGGACGTCGAGCCCCGGTCGATCGGCCACGACAGCCTCCCCGCTGTTCGGTTTGTCCGGTCGGACCGACCGGACAGCCCGGACTCCCACCGTGGATCACGTCGCCTAGCAAAGGGAGCAGGACCATGTGGTGCCCCATCCTCGACGTGATCGCGACCGTGGCCTCCTGGCCGTGGTTGGACCCGCTGACGACGGTGCTGCGCGCGGTGAACGCCGTGGTCGGTTTCGCCGTCGCCACCTACCAGGTGATCCGGTTGCGTCGTGATCACCATCGCGGTGTGACCGGTGACCGTTACCGCGACGGGCGTCGCCGCAGGCGCACGTGACCTGGGGCCGGCGGTGGTCGTTGCGCGACCACCGCCGGCACCGCAGGGTGTGCGGGCGGGCACGCGCCTACAGGTCTCGGCGCAGGAGGTCTTCTTCCGTTTCCCGGCGCACGAGCAGGCGGGGTTCGCCGTGGCGCACGCCGACGATCGGTGGGCGGCACACCAGGTTGTAGTTCGACGCCAGGGCGTGGTGGTAGGCGCCGGTGGCCGGGATCGCGAGCAGGTCGCCGGAACGCACGTCCGCCGGCAGCGGCACGTTCTCGGCCAGGACGTCGCCCGCCTCGCAGTGCCGGCCGACGACGGTCACGGGTGCCTGGGGGCCGGTTCGGCCGACCAGGCGGACGGTGTAGCGGGCGCCGTAGAGCGCGGGGCGGGGGTTGTCGCTCATGCCGCCGTCCACCGCGACGAACGTGCGGGTCGCGGTGTGCTTCACCGCGGCGACGCGGTAGAGGGTGATGCCGGCGTTGGCCACGATCGACCTGCCCGGCTCGATCAGCAGCCGGGGCACCGGGACGTGGTGTGCCTGGCACTCGTAGTTCAGCGCCACCCGGACGCGGTGGGCGAAGCCGCCGAGGTCGAAGGGGGTTTCGCCTGGCAGGTACGGTGCCGCGAAACCTCCGCCGAGGTCGAGTTGATCGATGGGGACGCCGCACGACGCGATCAGGCGGACCATGCGGCGGACCGCCTCCTCGTAGGCCGCGACGTGGCGGATCTGCGAGCCGAGGTGGCAGTGCAGGCCCACCAGGCGCAGCGACGGACTCGCCGCCACCCGGCGGACGGCCTCCAGCGCGGCGCCCGAGGCCAGGGAGAAGCCGAACTTCTGGTCCTCGACGCCGGTCGCGACGGCCGGGTGGGTGCGGGCGTCCACGCCGGGTGTCACCCGGATCAGCACCTGCTGCCCGGCGCGGGCCGACGACTCCAGGTGGCCGATCTCGTCGGTCGAGTCGAGCACGACGCGTCCGACGCCGTACGCGACCGCCGCCTTCAGGTCCTCGGGGGTTTTCACGTTGCCGTGCACCAGGATCCGTTCGGCGGGGAACCCGACCGACCGGGCGAGCGCCAGTTCGCCCGCCGAGCACACGTCGAGCGAGAGCCCGTCCTCCGCCATCCAGCGGTAGACCTCCCGGCAGGGCAGCGACTTGCCCGCGAACACCACCTCCGCCGCCGGCAGCGCCGCCCGGAAGGCCCGTGTTCGGGACCGCGCGGTGGCCTCGTCCAGGACCTGGCACGGGGTGCCGAAGCGGGCCGCGAGCCGCGAGACCGAAACCCCGCCGATCACCAGGTCGTCCCGGGTCGCCGTGGTGCCGACGGGCCACAGCGCCTCCTCCAGTACCGGCGGAGCGGCGATTCCCGTGCTGGGCAACAACTGCGCGAGTGTCATGACCGCCAGCACACTCCGGCGCCGGACCGCGCGGCACCCGCGGGAACGCGTCCCTGACGCCGATCGGGCGGACCTTGACGGCTCGCTTACCGGAGCCCGACAGTCCTCTGTAGACGATGGGCCGGCCTCCAGGCCACGCCCCGGTTCACGAGCCGGAGGAGGTGGGCGACCACGAGACCGGCCAGGGAGCACAGCAGGATGACCGACGCGTGGCGCGCCGAGTCCGGGGTGAGCGCGAGGTCGCCGTGCCGGCCGAGGACGAATCCGGCGTGCAGCGCCCAGCACACCGCGGCGGTGGCCAGCGTGGCGCGGGTGGTGGACAGCGCGGCGACGGTGTCCACCACGGCGACCAGCAGCGCCAGGGACAGCACCGGTCGGGTGGTCGCGCCCAGGGTCACGGCCGCCGTCGTGGCCAGGACGCCGAGCACGGCGCCGAGGGCGAAGGCGAAACCCGGTGGCATCGCGGGCGGTGTGGTGCGCATGGTCCGAGTCGACGCCCTCGAGGTCCGCCGCGGAACGGCCTTTGCGCGATCGGACCGCCGCGGCACGGGATTCCTTGCGCGGTGTTGACGCCCGCGGCGCGCCGCGGCGGCCCCCTCGGGCACCGCAGCGCCCGGAGCCCTACTTCGCCGCGTCGAGCGCGCGGTTGAGCGCGGTCACGTTGACCCCCGGCTCGCCGAGGAAGCCCAGCGACCGGCCGTCGGTGTGGTCGGTGATCAACCGGCGCACCACGTCCGGCGCCAACCCGTTCTCCCGGGCCACCCTGGGTACCTGGAGCGCCGCGTAGGCCGGGCTGATCAGCGGGTCGAGGCCGGAGGCGGAGGCGGTGACGGCGTCCTCGGGCACCTGCGCCTCGCCGACGCCCTCGCGCTGGGCCACCTCGGCGCGCCGTTGCGCCACCACCGCGTCGTAGTCGGTGTTCAGCTCGCCCTTGTTGGCTCCGCCCGAGGCGGGCAGCGTCGCGGCCGACGGTCGGGCCACGAACCACCGGTCGCCGTCCCGCGGCACGGCCACGAGCGTGGTGTCGACGGCCTCGGCGTTGGCGTGCAGGCCCGGCAGCCGGGACACCGCCCACACCGCCGCCGGGTAGAGCACGCCGGTGATGACGGTGAGCACGAGCAGGACGCGCAGTCCGGCCAGTGCCTGTTTGACGAACGCGTTCATGTCAGCCGATCCCGGGGATGAGTCGGACGAGCAGGTCGATGAGCCAGATGCCGGCGAACGGCGTGACGACGCCGCCCAGGCCGTAGACGAGCAGGTTGCGCCGCAACAGCGCGGACGCGCTGGAGGGCTGGTAGCGGACACCGCGCAGCGCCAACGGGATCAGCACCACGATGATCAGCGCGTTGAAGATCACCGCCGACAGGATCGCGGACCGCGGCGACCCGAGGTGCATGATGTTGAGCCGGTCCAGCTGCGGGTAGATCGCGGCGAACATCGCGGGCAGGATCGCGAAGTACTTGGCCAGGTCGTTGGCCACGCTGAACGTGGTCAGCGCGCCCCGGGTGATCAGCAACTGCTTGCCGATGCCCACGATCTCGATCAGCTTGGTGGGGTCGGAGTCCAGGTCCACCATGTTCCCGGCCTCCTTGGCGGCCGAGGTGCCGGTGTTCATCGCGACGCCGACGTCGGACTGGGCCAGCGCGGGCGCGTCGTTGGTGCCGTCACCGGTCATCGCGACCAGCTTGCCGCCCTCCTGCTCGGCGCGGATCAGGGCCATCTTGTCCTCGGGCTTGGCCTCGGCGAGGAAGTCGTCCACGCCCGCCTCGTCCGCGATCGCCTTGGCGGTCAACGGATTGTCGCCGGTGACCATCACCGTGCGGATGCCCATCGAGCGCAGTTCCGCGAACCGCTCCTTCATGCCGGGCTTCACCACGTCGGACAGCCGGATCACGCCGAGCACCCGGTCGTCCCGCGCCACGACCAGCGGCGTGCCGCCCTGCTCGCTGATCCCGTCCACGATCGTCTTCGCCCGCGAGTCCAGGGTGAAGGCGCTCGCCGCGCCCTTGCGCACCCGGTGGCCGTCGAGGTCGATGCCGCTCATCCGGGTCTGGGCGGTGAACGGGACGAACTCGCCGGTGTTCTCGTGCCGGTCGGCCTCGGCGGACCGGCCGTGCCGCTGGGCGCAGAGTTCGACCACGCTGCGCCCCTCGGGCGTGCCGTCGGCGAGGCTCGACAACCGGGCCGCGTCGACCAGTTCGTCCAGCGACGCGCCGTCGACCGGGATCAGCTCGGTGGCACGGCGGTTGCCCCAGGTGATGGTGCCGGTCTTGTCCAGCAGCAGGGTGTCGATGTCACCCGCCGCCTCCACCGCCTTGCCCGAGGTCGCCAGCACGTTGCGCTGCACCAGCCGGTCCATGCCCGCGATGCCGATCGCGGACAGCAGCGCGCCGATCGTGGTCGGGATCAGGCACACCAGCAACGCGGTCAGCACGACCACCGACTGCTCGCCGCCCGAGTAGACCGCGAACGGCTGCAACGCCACCACGGCCAGCAGGAAGATGATCGTCAACGTGGACAGCAGGATGGTCAACGCGATCTCGTTCGGCGTCTTCTGCCGTTGCGCGCCCTCGACGAGCGCGATCATCCGGTCCACGAACGTCTCGCCGGGCTTGGCGGTGACGCGCACGACGATCCGGTCCGACAGCACCGTGGTGCCGCCGGTGACCGCCGACCGGTCGCCGCCCGACTCGCGGATCACCGGCGCGGACTCGCCGGTGATGGCAGACTCGTCCACGGTCGCGATGCCCTCGACCACGTCGCCGTCGCCGGGGATCACCTCGCCCGCCTCGACCACGACCAGGTCGCCGACCTTCAGCTCGGTGCCCGCGACGGTGCGGCCGTCGGTCAGCCGCGCCACCGCGTCCTTCTTGGTGGCGCGCAACGACTCCGCCTGCGCCTTGCCCCGCCCCTCGGCGACGGACTCGGCGAGGTTCGCGAACAGCACGGTGAACCACAGCCACACCGCCACCGCGACGGTGAACGCGCTGGGGTCGGTCGCGGCGAACACCGTGACCAGGGCCGAGCCGACCCACACCACGAACAGCACGGGGTTGCGGGCCTGGTGCCGCGGGTCGAGCTTGCGCAGCGCGTCGGGGAAGGAGGTGAGCAGCTGCCGGGGGTTGAACGCGCCCGCCGAGACCTGGTGGCCCAGGTTGCGCGCGTGGCGGTCGCGGATCTCCTCCGGAGTCCGCGGGGTTTGGGTCGTGGTGGTCACAGCAGGGCCTCCGCGATGGGACCGAGGGCGAGGGCGGGTACGAAGGTGAGCGCGGCGACGAGCACGATGGCGCCGGTCAGGAGCGTGGCGAACAGCGGTCCGGTGGTGGGCAGCGTGCCCGCCGTGACCGGTACTTTCCGTTGCGCCGCAAGCGATCCGGCGAGGCACAGCACGGCGACGATCGGGACGAGCCTGCCGAGCAGCATGCACAGCCCGAGCGAGGCCTGGAACCAGTCGCTGGTCACCGTGATGCCGCCGAACGCGCTGCCGTTGTTGTTCGACGCCGACGCGTAGGCGTAGAGGATCTCCGACAGGCCGTGCGCGCCCGGGTTGTTCAACGCCCCCTGGGTCGACGGCAGCACCGCCGCGATGCCGGCGCCGATCAGCACCAGCGCGGGCATGGCCAGGATCGACACCGCCGCCGCCGTCACCTCGCGCCGGCCGAGCTTCTTGCCCAGGTACTCGGGCGTGCGGCCGACCATCAGGCCCGCCAGGAACATCGCGATCACGGCCATCACCAGGATGCTGTACAGGCCGGTGCCGACACCGCCCGGCGTCATCTCGCCGAACAGCATGTTCAGCAACGTGCCGCCGCCGCCGAGCCCGGTGTAGCTGTCGTGCAACGAGTTCACCGCGCCGGTCGACGTCGCCGTCGTCGTGTCCGCGAACAACGCGCTCGACGGGATCCCGAAGCGGAGTTCCTTGCCCTCCAACGGACGCAGGCCCTTGGCCTCCGCCACCCAGATCACCGCGAGCATCGCGCCCCACAGCACGCCCATGACGCCCAGCAGCACGTGACCCTGCCTGCGATCGCCGACCATGGTGCCGAACGTGCGGGTCAGCGACACCGGGATCACCAGGATCAGGAAGATCTCGACCAGGTTGGTCCAGCCGTTGGGGTTCTCGAACGGGTGCGCGGAGTTGGCGTTGAGGATGCCACCGCCGTTGGTGCCCAACTCCTTGATGGCCTCCTGCGACGCGACCGGCGCCGTCGCCACCGTCTGGCCGTCCACGTCCACACCGGACTTCAGCGACATCACCACACCGGCCGCCACCAGCACGATCGCGAACACGAACGCCACGGGCAGCAGGATTCGGACGGTGCCCCGGGTCAGGTCGACCCAGAAGTTGCCGAGCCGATCGGTGCGGTGCCGGACGAACCCGCGCACCAGCGCCATCGCCACCGCCATGCCGACCGCGCCGGACACGAAGTTCTGCACGGTCAGGCCGACCATCTGCACGGCGTGCCCCATGACCGTCTCGGGCACGTAGGACTGCCAGTTCGTGTTGGCCACGAAGCTGATCGCGGTGTTGAAGGACATGCCGGGCGGCACGTCGCCGCGGCCGAAGTCCCACGGCAGCAACGACTGCACGCGTTGCAGGACGTAGAGCAGCACGATCCCGACGAAGGAGAACCCGAGCACCCCCAACGCGTAGGTGCTCCAGCGCTGTTCGGAATCGGCGTCCACGCGCGCGATCCGGTACACCGCGCGCTCCACCCGCAGGTGCTTGCCGCCGGTGTAGACGCGGGCCATGTAGTCGCCGAACGGCCGGTACACCGCGGCGAGCGCGACGAGCAGGAAGGCGACCTGGAGCAGGCCGGCCGAGGTCGAGGACATCAGAACCTCTCCGGCCGGATCAGCGCGACGAACAGGTAGCCGAGCAACAGCAGGGCGAGCACGCCGCCGACGACGTTCGCCACCACACCCGTGCCGCTCACAACCGCCCCAATCCGCGCACGCCGAGCGCCAGCAGCGCGAACACCCCGATCAGCAGCAGCGCGTAGGCCAGATCGGCCATGAGCCTGCTCCCTTCCCGATTCCAAGCGACCCATTCGAGGGACGCGACGCCCAGAAGGGTGCATCGGCGCCGAGCCCGTTCCGGGCGGGCTGACGGGTCCTTGACGCCGGTGATCGGGTCCTTTACGGATCGTTGACGAAGGCGCCCCGCGCGGACGACGAACGGCCGCCGCCGGTTACCCCGGAGGAGTGCGCGCGTTCACCCGCGGTCACCGAACCCGGTCCGACGACGCGGTCCGCGTCAGCGCACCACGGTCCCGCGGTGCTCCCACGCGAGCGCGAGCAGTGCCGCGCCGGCGGCCTGGGTGGGTTCGTCGTGCACGAACCGCCGAACGGTGTCCGCGTCGAACGGCTGGGCGTCCAGCACCCGGCCTTCGTCGTTCGTCCGCACGACGGCGCCGAACACCTCGTCGAACAGCTCGGCGTCGATCGCCACGACGGTCAGCAGGTCCGTCGCCAACGTCAACGGGTCGACGCCCATGCCCAGGTACCACGCCCGCACCCGGTCGCCCAGCGCGTCGGTCAGCCGGGCCGCGAGGGGCCAGGCCTCGTAGTCGATCGGCCCGCGGTCGCCGCCGTAGTCCTCCGACTCGCCCCGCAACTCCTCGGCGAACTCGCGCACCACGCAGCGCCACAGCGAGAAGTCGTTGTCGAGGTGCCACGCCTCCTCGCCGGACGCCTGGAACACCCCCACCGGCAGCACCTGGTAGAGCCCGCCCGCGTGACCCACCCGCTTCGGATCGCGCCAGTGCAGGAAGAACGTGGCCGCGCCGTCGGGGTCCACCCGCAGGGTCAGGGTGCTGATCGCGACGTTGGTCGGCCGCCGCGCCGGGTCGCAGGGCGCGCCCACGGCCGTCCGCAGCGGCAGGTCGTCCAGCAGGCCCAGGTCGCGCGCCGCGTACTCGTGCGCGCACGCCTCGCCCACGTCGATCCCGTCGAAGTACGTCCCGGCGCCGAACACCAGCCGACCGGGCGGTCCGGTGAGGTCCGCCTCGAGCAGCCGGTAGGTCGACCGGTCCTGGAACACCCGCGGCGCGGCGAGCGCGGCCATCGCCGCCGAGTAGCTGCGAAGACGACCACCGGTCGACGGGGGCAGGATCGCGTCCACCAGGTCCTCGGTGCCGTCGACACCGGGACGACCGCCCTCCGCCCGGTGCAGCCGCACGAGGTCCAACGGCATCGGCGCGGCCGGGATCCAACGCGGGTCGGTCAGCAGCGGCGAGTCCGCGACCGTGGGCGTGTCCGGGTACTCCGCGGTCGCCCGCACGGCCAGGGCGTGGCGGTGTTCACCCAGGTGGGCGCGCACCCGGAGCCACTCGTCGGAAGTCGGCACCCGCGTCCCCTCCAAGCCGAAGCCGGCAGTGGGTGTGATCTTCGCACCCATCACGGGCCGCCTGAAGCCAGGTTAGGCTAACCTAACTCGTGAAGCGGGAGTGGTGATGACGACGCTTCGCGGAGGACTTCCCCACCCGGTGGCGGTCGGCTCGTGCGACCACCACGCCAGGCCGCGCTCGCCGGTGACGTGCTTCCCGGCGGGTGCGGCGTCCTCGTTGTGCCACAAGGGGACTGCCCGAGGGGGCGCCGCCCTGGTGGACGACGCCCCCGGAACGCGTCGGTCAGCTCAGCGCGGTGAGCGTGAGGGTCGCGGAGTACGTGCCGGCGCCCACCGCCACCGGGACCTTCAGCGCGAGGTCCGCGCCGAGCTTCGCGGTGCCGGACGGGTGGTCGAGCGCCGCGCTGCCCAGGGTGGCGGGCGTGGCCAGACCGGGACCGCCGTCGAAACCGGACGCGACGGCCGCGCCCGCGACCGCGCCACCGGTGTTCTCGGTGACGGCCGGCGTCCAGCCGAGGTGCTTGCCGGCGAACGACGTCGTGCCCGCGGTGAAGTCGCTGACCTGCGCCGACACCGACCAGGCCGGCGCGCCGACGCGCGTGTCGGTCACCCGGACCGGGTTGATGCGGCCGGTGGCCAGGTAGTGGTCACCCGCCTCCTTGGCCGTGCCCAGGTCCACGAGCGTGTTGGCGCCGTCGATCGTCCACAGGAACTCGCCGGGACCGGTCGGGGCCTGCGGCACGACGACCTTCAGGTCCTGCGCGGTGCCGGCGGGCTGGGTGGGCACGGTCGCCACCGCGTAGCCGACGTCGAACGGCAGCGGCGGCTTGTAGTCCTGGTTGCCGCCGCAGCCGGTCGAGTAGAAGTGCGGGCGGACCGACGAGGGCACGGTGCGCACGAACTCGGCGGGCCAGGAGCCCCACCAGCCGGTCGCGCCGCCGTCCACGCCGCACGAGCGGGTCTGCGCCGTGCCGCCGTCGGTGAAGTCGACCTGGACGCCCTGGTAGTCCGGGGTGACCCGGAACCCGGTGGCGGACAGCCCGGAGACCGAGCCCGCGTCGAAGGTGAGCAGCGTCAACCGGCCGAAGTCCTGCGGCGCGGTCGGGTTGCCGCCCATGTCGACGCCCGCGCCGAGGCTGAACTCGACGGTGAGCGAGCCCGAGCCGTCCGCGTTCACCCCGACCTTGGGGTTCCTGTAGATCTCGTTGGGCGCGTTGAACTGCGGCGGGTAGGCGTTGACGGTGTAGCTGCCGGTCCAGGACAGGCTGCCCGCGCCGGTGGCCGGATCGACGGTGCCCGTGCCCCGGGTGAACTTGACCGCGTTCGCGGTCTTCTGCGGGTTCGACACGGGCATCGACGTCGCGGGCTTCGGCGTGACGGCGTACTCGGCCTGCGCGCCGCCGGACACCGAGCCGACGAGCTGCGTGACGTTGCCGGTCAGGTCCTTGTAGCTCCACGGGCCGAAGATGCCGACCTGCGCGTAGCCGTTGAGGCCCCACACGAACGTGGCGTTGTCGATCGTGACGGGCTGTGCCTGCGCGGGCACGGCGCCGAACAGCGCGCCCGCGCCGACGACCGCGCACACCCCGACGATCCGAGCCCGCATCCGGGCCCTGGGTCTTGTCATGGTCAAGCCTTCCTGAGTTAGGTAAGGCTTACCTTAGTTTTACGATCACGGGCACGACAAGGCACCGGCCGTTGAGAGGCCCGTCTCACCTGATCAGCGCGGCCGGCCACGGGGTGACGAGGTCATCGCGCCACGACAGCGCTCGCGACCTCACTCGTCCGGACCGGGCGACCACTCCCCCGCACCGCGCCTTTTTGCCTTTCATTTACCTTCGGCCGCGCCCCTGTGTTCGCCCGTCGGCGAATCTCCGAAAAGCAGTCGCGCGATTACCGGAGAAGGTCCATCCTGGACTTATTCGTTCAGGACACGTCCCGGGGCACCGTGCTGCCCTCGGCACCAGGTCCGGTTGGTGTGGCCAGACCTCGCAGGAGGGGCAGGTAGATGTCGTCCACCAGTTCGGTGATCGTCTCGTCGGACGTGGGGACGCCGCAGGTCATGGACTCGTTGCGGACGAGGTCCAGCGGGGCGCGGGCGGCGCGGTGAGGCAACGTCAGGGGCTCCAGCTCACCCCTCGCCACGGCGCGCGCGACGACCGCGCCGACCGCCTCGGTGAGCGGACTCGGACCGGTCAGCCGGGAGCGCAGAATTTCCGCCACCTCCGGGTGACGGAACGCCTCGCCCATCACGCCCGCGACTATTTCGGTCATCACCGAATTCACCCGTTTGGCGGTCCAGGTGAACAACGCGATCAGGTCGTCCCGCAACGCGCCGGTGTCGGGCGCGATGGGCTCCACCGGGACCCGGCGACCCCACGCGGCGAGCGCCAGCTCGGCCCGGCCGGTCCAGCGCCGGTAGATCACCGGCTTGCTCGTGCCCGCCCGGGCGGCCACCGCCTCGATGGTGAACCGGCCGTAGCCGACCTCGCCCAGCTCCGCCCAGGCGGCGTCCAGGATGGCGCTCTCCAGTTCGGAGCCACGACGCCTCGACCTCGGTTCCGCCACCCTGCTCCTTAGATACTTTGCGTTTCTTATTAAACCGGTCTACCTTGCGCACAGTAGACACGATCCGTTTCTTATGGGGGAGAATCGTTGCTGAGTCGCCTGCTCCGCACCTACCTGCGGCCGTACCGGCGGGAGCTGACGGTCGTGCTGGTGCTCCAACTGATCGGCACGGTGGCGTCGCTGTACCTGCCGAGCCTCAACGCCGACATCATCGATCGTGGCATCGCCACCGGTGACACCGGCTACATCCTGTCCACCGGCGGTTGGATGCTGGTGGTCAGCGTCCTCCAGATCGCCTGCTCGGTCGTCGCCGTGTACTACGGCGCGCGCCTGGCCATGTGCTTCGGCCGCGACGTGCGGTCGGCCGTGTTCCACCGGGTCGGCGAGTTCTCCGCCCGCGAGGTCGCCACGTTCGGCCCGTCCTCGCTGATCACCCGCACCACGAACGACGTGCAGCAGGTCCAGGTCCTGGTCGTGATGGTGTGCACGATGCTGATCACCGCGCCGATCATGTGCGTGGCGGGCATCGTGATGGCGCTGCGCGAGGACGTCGGCCTGTCCTGGCTGCTGCTGGTCTGCGTGCCGGTGCTGGCCGGCTCGATCGGCCTGATCGTGAGCCGGATGATGCCGCAGTTCCGCCTCATGCAGGTGCGGATCGACGCGGTGAACCGGGTGCTGCGCGAGCAGCTGTCCGGCATCCGCGTGGTGCGCGCGTTCGTCCGCGAGCCGCACGAGACCAAGCGGTTCGAGGAGGTCAACACCCAGCTCACTGACACCGCGCTGCGGGTCGGCAGGCTCCAGGCGATGATCTTCCCGATCGTGATGCTGATCATGAACGCGTCCAGCGTCGCGGTGCTGTGGTTCGGCTCGCACCGGGTGGACGCGGGCGAGATGCAGATCGGCGCGCTGACCGCGTTCATCAGCTACCTGATGCAGATCCTGATGTCGGTGATGATGGCGACCTTCATCTCGATGATGATCCCGCGCGCGGCGGTCAGCGCCGAGCGGATCAACGAGGTGCTGAACACCGACTCGTCGGTGGCGCCGCCGGAGAACCCGGTCATCGAACTGCCCAAGCGCGCCGCGCTGGAATTCGTGGACGCCGAGTTCCGCTACCCCGGCGCGGCCGACCCGGTGCTGCGCGGCATCACGTTCCGGGCCGAGGCGGGCCGGACCACGGCCGTCATCGGCAGCACCGGCTCGGGCAAGTCGACCCTGCTGAACCTGGTGCCGCGGCTGATCGACGTGACCGAGGGCCGCGTGCTGGTGGACGACGTGGACGTGCGGGAGGCCGACCTCGACGCGCTGTGCTCGCGGATCGGTCTGGTGCCGCAGCGCCCTTACCTGTTCACCGGCACGATCGCGAGCAACCTGCGGTACGGCAACCCGGACGCCACCGACGAGGAGTTGTGGCTCGCCCTGGAGGTCGCCCAGGCCCGCGACTTCGTGGAGGCCATGCCCGAGGGCCTCGAGTCGGCCATCGCGCAGGGCGGCACCAACGTGTCGGGCGGTCAGCGGCAGCGGCTGTCCATCGCCCGCGCGCTGGTCCGCAAACCGGAGATCTACCTGTTCGACGACGCGTTCTCCGCGCTGGACCTGGCCACCGACGCACGGCTGCGCGCCGCGTTGCGCCCGCACACCGGCGACGCGGTCGTCGTGGTCGTCGCGCAGCGCGTGTCCACGATCATCGACGCCGACCAGATCGTGGTGCTGGACAACGGTTCCGTCGTCGGCATCGGCACCCACCACCAACTGCTCGACACGTGCCCGACCTACGTCGAGATCGTCCAGTCCCAGCTGACCTCGGAGCAGGCCGCATGAGCACCACGACGAACCGGCCGACGCCCACGCGGATGGGCGCGGGTTTCCCCGGCATGGGCATGCCGATGGGCAAGGCCACGAACTTCAAGCCGTCCGCGAAACGCCTGCTGGCCAGGATGCGCCCGGAGCGCTACACCCTGTCCGCGGTCGCCGCGCTGGGCGTGATCAGCGTCGGCTTCGCGGTGGCCGGCCCGAAGATCCTCGGCCACGGCACCGACATCATCTTCGAGGGCGTCCTCGCCCGGATGCGCCACGTGCCGGGCGCGGGCATCGACTTCGGCGCGCTGGCCGAGGTGCTGCTGTGGGTGATGGCGCTGTACCTGGCGTCGTCGCTGTTCGGCTGGGTGCAGGGCCGCATCCTCAACGGCGCGGTGCAGCGGGTGATCTTCCGGCTGCGCGCGGACGTGGAGGCGAAGCTGCACCGCCTCCCGCTGAGCTACTTCGACGGACAGCCGCGCGGTGAGCTGCTGTCCCGCGTCACCAACGACATCGACAACATCTCGACCACGTTGCAGCAGACGCTGAGCCAGCTGCTGACGTCCCTGCTCACGGTGGTCGGCGTGCTGGCGATGATGATCACCATCTCGCCGCTGCTCGCCGTGATCGCCCTCCTGCTGATCCCGGTCTCGGTGATCGCGACCGGCCGGATCCGCAAGGTGTCGCAGGCGCAGTTCGTGGCGCAGTGGAAGCACACGGGCGCGTTGAACGCCCACATCGAGGAGTCGTTCACCGGCCACCAGCTGGTGAAGGTGTTCGGCCGCCAGCGCGAGGTCGAGGCCGAGTTCCGCCGCCGCAACGACGAACTGGTCGGCTCGGCGACGAGGGCGCAGTTCCTCTCCGGCCTCATCGCGCCGCTGATGATGTTCCTGTCCAACGTCAGCTACGTGGCGGTCGCCGTCGTCGGCGGCCTGCGGATCACCTCGGGCGCGATGACGCTGGGCGAGGTGCAGGCGTTCATCCAGTACTCCCGCCAGTTCACCCAGCCCCTGACCCAGGTGGCGTCGATGGCGAACCTGATGCAGTCCGGCGTCGCGTCGGCGGAACGCGTCTTCGAGGTGCTGGACGCCGAGGAGCAGATCCCGGACCCGACCGACGCCCCGACCCCGACCCAGAGCCGAGGCCGGGTCGAGTTCCACCACGTCGGCTTCTCCTACCGCCCGGACCAACCCCTGATCGAAGACCTCTCCCTGGTCGCGGAACCCGGCCACACGGTGGCCATCGTCGGCCCGACCGGCGCCGGCAAGACCACCCTGGTCAACCTCGTCCTCCGGTTCTACGAACTGGACTCCGGCCACATCACCCTGGACGGTGTGGACATCACCCACCTGCGCCGCGACGACCTCCGCTCCAGAATCGGCATGGTCCTCCAGGACACCTGGCTGTTCGGCGGCACGATCCGCGACAACATCGCCTACGGCCGCCCGGAAGCCACCGAGGAGGACATCCTGGCCGCCGCCCAGGCGACCTACGTGGACCGCTTCGTCCGCACCCTCCCCGACGGCTACGACACGGTGATCGACGAGGAGGGCACCAACGTCAGCGCGGGCGAAAAGCAACTCCTGACCATCGCCCGAGCCTTCCTGGCCGACCCGGCCCTGCTGATCCTGGACGAGGCGACCTCCTCGGTGGACACGAGGACGGAATCCCTGGTCCAACACGCGATGGCCGCCCTCCGCTCCGCCCGGACGAGCTTCGTCATCGCCCACCGCCTCTCCACGATCCGGGACGCAGACCTGATCCTGGTCATGGAAGCGGGCCAAATCGTGGAACAGGGCACCCACGAAGAACTACTGGAATCCCACGGCGCCTACTACCGCCTGTACAACGCCCAATTCGCCGCCGCAGGCTAAAAACCGCCGGGCGCCAGCCCAAGCCAGGGGCCTCGTGTTCTCCCCGTATGGCCTGGGCGAAGCCCAACCGCATGTGTCAAGGGGGCGCGCTAAGCGCTACCGCCGGCCGAACTCGAAAACCGCCCCCTTGACGCATGTGGTTGCCTCTGGCAGGCCATACGGGGAGAACACGACGCCCTTCACCCCCGGAGGCGCTGCCCGTCCGGCGAGGACGCTTTTCACTCTCTCAACAGCACCTCATCACCCACCGCAACCACACCCCGCCCCACCACCCAGCCCAACCCCACCCGGAAACACCCCGACCAGCATGTTCAACCACAGGTGACACAGAAGTCGCCTGATGTTTCCACCAACGAGGTAAACCTTCCTCGTGTTCGACCAGTCGCCAGACATCGCCGCCCGCTTCCCCGAACTCCGGGACGACAGTCTCGTAGTCGACTACGAGGACGGAGACGACCCCGTCCTGCGGCGAGCCGACGGCTCCATGGTGGACACCTGGCGGGAGAACTACCCCTACGGCACCCGCCTGTCCCGCCAGGAGTACGACCTCCTCAAGCGCCTGCTCCAGATCGAGCTGCTGAAGCTCCAGTACTGGATCAAGGACACCGGCGGCCGGATGGTGATCCTCTTCGAGGGCCGCGACGCCGCCGGCAAGGGCGGCACCATCAAGCGCTTCACCGAGCACCTCAACCCCAGGGGCGCGCGCATCGTCGCCCTGGGCAAGCCCACCGACCGCGAGTCCGGCGAGTGGTACTTCCAGCGCTACGTCGACCACCTCCCCACCGCGGGCGAGATCGTGCTGTTCGACCGCTCCTGGTACAACCGCGCCGGCGTGGAACGGGTCATGGGCTTCTGCACCGACGACCAGTACCACCGCTTCACCCACCAGGCGCCGACGTTCGAGCGCATGCTCGTGGACGACGGCATCACCCTGGTGAAGCTGTGGTTCTCGGTCTCCAAGGCCGAGCAGCGCACCCGGTTCCTGATCCGCCAGGTCGACCCGGTCCGCCAGTGGAAGCTCAGCCCGAACGACCTGGCGTCGCTCGACCACTGGGACGCCTACACCGAGGCCAAGGTCGCGATGTTCCGCGCCACGGACACCGAGTCCGCGCCGTGGACCGTGGTGAAGAGCAACGACAAGAAGCGCGCCCGGGTCGAGGCGATGCGCAGCGTGCTGGCCCGCTTCGACTACTCGGACAAGGACGTGGAGGTCGTCGGCGAGCCCGACCCCCGCGTGGTCGGCCCCGCGTCGACCCTCTACGAGGAGGGCGAGGACTAGAGCCTCGCGCCCCCACAGCCCCGAGGAACGGCCGCGACGCCCCGTCGCGGCCTTCTCGCGCTCCCGCCGTCACGACCGCGGCGCGCAGCAGGGCCGAACTCGTTGCCACCGGCGGACTCCACGTCCCGAAGTCGACCTTCCCGGTGATCGACCGCCGACACGCGCCCCGACCGGACGACGGAGGGTGAGCACGACCGGACCTGCCCGGAGGACGTCACCCCCTGTGCGGGGTATCCGGCGGGCCGGCGCCGCGCGCCCGTCGTCTACTGACCCCACTCGACTCCAGGAGGTGGGCAGATGATCAAGGCACTGGTGCCGGCGGCGCTCGTCGCGCTGTCGGTGGCGGCCGGTCCGGTGGCGCACGCGGCGGACGCGACCGGGCGGACCGCCGCCGACTGCGTCGCGTACGCCGTGGACCGCGGCGTGGCGACCGGTCTCGCGCAGACCGCGTGCGGTCGACCGCTCACGGAGTGCCTCAGGACGTTCCACGAGTCGTCGGTGTCCGACCGGATCTCCTACACCGCCTGCAAGCGGGCCGGGTCCTAGCCGGGCAGGTACCGGGGCGCGCGACGGGCGTGCGCGACCTGTTCGAAGCCGTGCGCCAGGCGGAGCAGCCTCGCGTCCGCGCCCCGGCCGGCCATGAACGACACCCCGATGGGCAGTTCGCCCGCGAACCCCGCGGGCACCGACACGTTCGGGTAGCCCGCCACCGCGGCCGGTGTCGACGTGCCGAGCACGTAGGCGTCACCGTTGGCGTAGTCCGTCTTCCACGCGGCCGAGTTGGTCGGCGCCATGATCGCGTCCAACCGGTTCGCCGCGAGCACCTCGTCGATCGACCGCCGCGCCAACGTGGTCGCGGTCGCGCGCTGCTCCAGGTACGTCGGGTCGGTCAGCGGCGGCGCGACTGCGGCCTGCGCGAACAACTCCTGGCCGAACCGGCTCAGCTCCACCGGATCCCGCTCGTCGAACGCGATCAGCTCGGCCAGCGTGCGCGGCGCGCCCGGCCGCGACCCCAGGTACTGCTCGAGGTCGTGCTTGAACTCGGTGATCAGCGCCGGGTACTCGACCGCGTCGATCCGGTCCTGGTAGGGCAGGTCGACCTCGACCACGGTGGCGCCCGAGCGCCGCAGCAGGTCCACCGAGGACTGCACGACGCGGTCCGCGCCGGGGTCCGCGCCCGCCTTGCGCCACACGCCGATCCTCTTGCCCCGCAACGAGTCCGCCGTCAGGTTCGCCGCGTAGTCGCCGCCCGCGAGCACCGACAGCAGCAGCGCCGCGTCGACCACGTGCCTGGCCATCGGGCCCGCCGTGTCCTGCCGCGTCGAGATCGGCACGACGCCGTCGCCGCTGACCAGGCCGAGCGTCGGCTTCAGGCCCACCACGCCGTTCTGCCCCGACGGGCATACGATCGAGCCGTCCGTCTCGGTGCCCACGGCGACCTGCGCGAGCGACGCCGCGACCGCCGCGCCGGAGCCGGACGACGAGCCGCACGGGTTGCGGTCCAGCACGAAGGGGTTGTTCGTCTGACCGCCGACGCCCGACCAGCCCGAGGTCGACCGGGTGGACCGGAAGTTCGCCCACTCCGACAGGTTCGCCTTGCCCAGCAGCACGGCGCCCGCCCGGCGCAGGCGGGTGACCAGCTCGGCGTCGTCGCGCGGCGCGACCCGCAGCGCGCGGGAACCGGCCGTCGACGCCAGTCCGCGGGTGTCGATGTTGTCCTTGAGCAGCACCGGAATGCCGTCGAGCGGACCCCGGGCCCGGCCGTGCGACCGCCGCCGGTCGCTCTCCGCGGCCTGGGACAGCGCGGTCGGGTCGACCGCGAGGACGGCGTGCACCTTGGTGTCCACGGTGCGGATCCGGCCCAGGTACGCGCGGGTGAGGTCGACCGACGTCAGCCTCCCCGCGTCCATCCGCTGGACCAGGGAGGGGATGGTGGCCGCGTCCAGGTCGAACCCGAGGCCGGGCTCGGCGGACGCCGGTGGCGCCACGAGGGCGACGGCGACCAGGGCGGCGAGCAGGGGGCGCATGTGCCCACCCCAGTGCCGCCGGTGCGGCCGGTCAACCCGCCGATGGTCGCGATCATCCCCGGACCGGGTGAACCCGCTCAAGATCGTCCGCACGCCGTCCGATGCGGAAGTGGTCGGGAGGGGATCTTGGGGATGGTTTTTCGCGCGCGCGTGGGCGCTTTCGTGGACGGCAGGCGGTTCCAGCGGTTCGTCATCGCCGTCATCGTGGTCAACGCGGTGGCTCTGGGCTGCGAGACGTCACCGGCGCTGGTGCGGTCCTACGGCGGGTTGCTCGACGTGCTGGACTCGGCGGCGCTGGTGATCTTCGTGGCGGAGCTGGCCGCCCGGCTCTACGCGCACCGGTGGGAGTTCTTCCGCGATCCGTGGAACTGCTTCGACCTCGTGGTGGTCGGCATCTCGCTGCTGCCCGCGGCCGGCGCGCTGTCGGTGGTGCGGTCGCTGCGGATCCTGCGCGTGCTGCGGCTGGTGTCGATGGTGCCGAGCATGCGCCGGGTGGTCACCGCGCTGGTCCGCTCGATACCGGGGCTGCTGTCGTTGACCGGGTTGCTGCTCCTCATGTTGTACGTGGGCGGCGTGGTCGCGATCAACCTGTTCCGGTCCAGCGGCGACCCCCGGTTCGACGGGCTGGGCTCCACGCTGCTGACGTTGTTCCAGATCACCACCGGCGACGGCTGGTCGGACCTGATGCGCGACCTGATGGGCACCCAGCCGCTGGCGTGGATCTTCTTCGTCGTCTACCTGCTCGTGGGCACGTTCACCATGCTGAACCTGTTCATCGCGGTGGTGTGCAGCGCGATGGAGTCCGAGGTGTCCCAGCAGGAGAGCTCCGACGCGGCCGTGCTGGCCGAGGTGCGCGCGTTGCGCGAGGAGGTGCGTGCGCTCCGCTTGCAGCCGGCGGACGGGTAGCTACCCGGCCACCAGGGCGACGACCGCGGGGTGCCACTCGCGGTCGGGCGGCCCGCTGAGCACCAGCCGGCGGGTGAGCCGGGGCGTCAGCGGCACGAGCTTCAGCCCGGGCTGGAGCATGCCCGCCGCGAGCCCCGGCACGATCGAGACGCCGATGCCCGAGCGGACCATGGCGAACAGCGTGGCCAGCTCGCGGACCCGGTGCACCGGGTTGAACGGCGTGCCCTGGTGAGCCTGGCGCACGTGCCGCTCGCAGCCGCCCCGGGAGATCAGGAACGGGTCGTCGGCCAGGTCCCGCACGCGCACGACCGGCTCGCCGGCCATCGGGTGGTCGTTGCGCAGCAGCGCGTGGAAGGCGTCCTCGCCGACGAGGCGGCCCCCGGTGCCCGTCGGGTCGACCAGGACGGCGATGTCGACGGTGCCGTTGTGCAGCCAGTCGGCCACCTCGTCGTCCTCGCCCTCGAACACCCGGACCTCGATCCCCGGGTGGGTGACGCGCCAGCCGGCCAGCAGGTCGGGCAGCAGCCCCTGGCACACCGTCGGAGGGGCCGCCATTTTGACCGTGCCGCGTGGAACGCCCTGTCGGCGGTTCGAGAGGTCGGTGATCGCGCTCGAGGCCGCCACGGCCGTTCTGGCGTGCCCGAGGACCTCCGCGCCGAACGCGGTGGGCGTGACGCCGCCCTGACGGGTCAGCACGGGCTGCCCCAGGGTGCGCTCGAGAGCGGCCACGGCGTGGGACACGGCGGACTGGGTGAGCCCGAGCGCGTCGGCGGCCGTGCCGAAGCCGCCTTCGTCCACCACCGCCACGAAGGCCCTCAACTGGGCGAAGTTCAGCACCATGAGCTGCTCTCATGCGGGTCGCGAGCAAACTTGTTGGACTCATTGTGCCTGCTCGGGAGACGCTGCGGGGGTGTCGACTCCGGTGAAGTTCGTGCTGCTGTCCGCCATCTGGGGGTCCAGCTTCGCGTTGATCAAGGTCGCGGTGGACGCGGGTGTGCCGCCGGTCTGGGTGGCGTTCGCCCGGTGCCTCTTCGGCGCCGTGACGCTGTGGGCGATGTGCGGGCCGCGCCGGGTCGCGCGCCGCGTGTGGCTGCACGCGCTGGTCGTCGCGGCGCTGCTCAACTCGGTGCCGTTCACGCTGCTGGCGCTGGGCGAGAAGCTGGTGGGCTCGGTGGTGGCGGGCGTGGTGAACGCGACCACCCCGTTGACCACGCTGGTGTTCGCGCTGGCGCTGTCGGTGGAGCGGTTGACCGGGCGGCGGCTGGCGGGGTTGGCGATCGGGCTCTGCGGCGTGCTCGTGCTGCTCGGTGTCTGGGAGGGGTTGTCCGGGAACCTGCTGGTGGGCGGGTTGGCGTGCCTGGGCGCGACGGTCTGCTACGGGGCCGGGTTCGCCTACACGCGGCGGTTCTTCATGCCGGACGGGGAGAGCGCGCTGGTGCTGTCGGCGGTGCAGATCGGGTGCGCCTTCCTGCAACTGGCGGTGGCCGCCCCGCTGCTCGGTGGCGCTCCGTCGTGGCCCGGCGTGGGCGCGATGGCGGCGCTGGTGGTGCTCGGCGCGGTCGGGACCGGGTTCGCCTACGTGCTGAACTTCGACGTCATCCGGGGTTTCGGGCCGACCGCGGCGTCGACGGTGACATACGTGACGCCGCTGTGGTCGACCGCCCTGGGCGTGTGGTTGCTGGGCGAGTCGGTCGGGTGGAACGCGCTGGTCGGTGGGGTGATCGTGTTGGTGGGGGTGCTCCTGACTCGACCTCGTCACGTTGAGTCAACTAAGAGTGGGTCAATGGTCGAGAAAACGTGACCTGGGTCACCCATTTGTGGTGTCGCCTTGCCCGGACGCGTGACGAGCGGTTACGTTCCCGGCCGCAGATCACGGTTCGATTACTGAAAGGGCCAACGGGCGTGACATCCCCCGACACGTCCACCTGGATCCCCCGCCAGGTGCCCTGAATCGGACTCCCCGACGCAGGAGGCTGCTGCTTTGTCCCGCCACAGGCCGGCGAGCGGTCGCGCCGTACCCACGGTCGACACGCCGCCACCCCCCGGTTACAAGGGTGCCCACAGAGTCGAGCCCGAGAGGGCCAAGCTCGCGAGCAGGGTGTCCGCGGTCGCGATGGCCGTGGGTGTCGTGACCGGCTCCGGAGGCGCCGCCGCGTACGCGATGAGCGGCACGTTCAACCCCGTCGCGGGCGGCGCGGACTTCGGCGGCCTGCCGGACGAGAAGGCGTCGACGATCCAGGTCGACGAGCCGCAGACGGTCCACGCGATCGACCTCGGGTCGGAGACCGCGCGGATCCTCAAGCACGAGCAGTTGAACGCCCTGGCCGCGTTCACGCAGGCCTCCGACGTCGCCTCCGACGGGTACAACACCCGGCAGCAGGCGGCGGCCGAGCAGGCGGCGAAAGAGGCCAAGGAGGCCGAGGAGGCGCGCAAGTCGCCCCACCAGCGCCAGGTCGAGGGGTGGATCAAGGAGGCGATCGCGGTGCTCGCCGCGAACGGCACCCCGATCACCGAGGACGCGGTCGGCCAGCTGTACACGGTCATCGAGAAGGAGTCGACCGGCAACCCGAACGCCATCAACACCTGGGACTCCAACGCCGCGCGCGGCACGCCGTCCAAGGGCTTGATGCAGGTCATCGACCCGACGTTCCAGACCTACAAGCTCGCGGGCCACGACGACATCTACAACCCGGTGGACAACGTCATCGCCGGCGTGCGCTACATCTACGCCCGGTACGGCGGTCTCGCGGGTCACCCCGGTCTGGTCGGCATCTCGACGGGCTCGGGCTACCAGGGCTACTGATTCCCGTCAGGTCTCGGCGGGATTGTTGAACGATCCTACGATCACGGGTCAGCCCTGACCCGATCCCCGGTGCCGCAGGCCGTCCATCACGAGGTCGAGCATGCGCCCGGCCTGCTCCTGGTCGTTGGCCGCGAGCGCGACGCCGCCCACCGTGGTGAGCACGTCGAGCGGTTCGACGCCGGACAGCTCGGCCGCGTCCAGCAGCGTCGTGACGGCGCCCACGAGCCGGTCGCGACTGCCCGAGAACGGGTCCGCACCCGAGGCGATGACCGCCTTCAGCGCGTCCGCCATGCCCTGCTTCGTGGCCATGTACTCCACGAACAGGTCCATCCACTCGCGGGTCGCCTTCTCCGGCGCGTATTCGACCAGCAGCTGCGACGCCGCGTCGCAGAGCTTGCCCAACTCGGTGTGGTAGACGACGTCGATCAGCACCTCCCGCGTCGGGAAGTGCCGGTAGAGCGTGCCGATGCCCACGCCCGCCTTCTTCGCGATGGCCTCCATCGTCACCTCCCCGCCGGACCGCTCGCGGGTGAACTCCTCCAGCGCCGTTTCGATCAGGCGCTCACGGTTGCGCCGCGCGTCCGCGCGCAGGGGTCGCTCCACCACCGAACCTCCACGTGACACAGATCACACTCAAACCGGAGGCCCCTCCGGTTACGCTGTCCTCAGCCGGAGGCACCTCCGCTTGAGCGAGTCTACGACATCCACGACGAAGGAGAACCATGTCCGAGCCCAGCTACATCGACACCCCGTTCACCGGTGAGTCCACCGCGGCCGAGGTGGTGGAGGGCATCGACCTGACCGGAAGGCGCGTGGTGGTGACGGGCGGCGCGTCCGGCATCGGCGTCGAGACGGCGCGTGCGCTCGCGGGTGCCGGCGCGGAGGTCACCCTGGCCGTGCGCGACCCGGTCGCGGGTGAGCGCACCGCGGCCGACATCGAGTCCACGACGGGCCGCCGCGTGCACGTGGCGCCACTGGACCTGGCCGACCTGGCGTCCGTGCGGGCGTTCGCGGCGGCGTGGGAGGGTCCGCTGCACGTGCTGGTCAACAACGCGGGCGTGATGGCGTCACCGGAGACCAGGACGCCGCAGGGGTGGGAACTCCAGTTCGCGACCAACCACCTGGGCCACTTCGCCCTGGCGACAGGCCTGTACCCGGCGCTGGCGGCGGCGGGCGACGCGCGGGTGGTGTCGGTGAGTTCGAGCGCGCACCTGCGCTCGCCGGTGGTGTTCGAGGACATCCACTTCCACCGCAGGCCCTACGACCCGTGGCTGGCGTACGGCCAGAGCAAAACGGCGAACATCCTGTTCGCGATCGAGGCCACCAAGCGCTGGGCCGCCGCCGGCATCACCGCGAACTCCCTCATGCCGGGCAGCATCCGCACCAACCTCCAACGCCACGTCACCGAAGCCGAACTGGACCGCCTCCGCGCCGCCCTGAAGTCCACGACCCAACCGAAAACCCCGCAACAGGGCGCCGCCACCACCGTCCTGCTGGCCACCTCCCCCCTCCTGGCCGACACCGGCGGCCACTACTTCGAAGACTGCGCCGAAGCCCGCCCCACCACCCCCACCGCCCCGAACCGAGGCGTCGCCCCGTGGGCCCTGGACCCGGACGCCGCCACCCGCCTGTGGGAGGTGTCGGAACAAACCCTCAACTCCTGACCCCCGTGGCCCCGCAGACCGACACCCAGCAGCCGCTCGTCGACCGGCACCGCGCCCAGGACAACAGAGCCCCAGACCCTCGTGCGACACCCCACGAAGATCACCCCACACCGCACACCGCACCCTCGCTCAGCACTCCCCGCGCCCGCGCCGCTCACCCGCGCCGTCGCCCGATCCGTCCACCCGCCCAGGACGACCCCACTGGCGACGAGGAGCAGGCCACCCTCCTCAACTCCCGGGTGGCGCGAACCAGCCGGACCACACGAGAACGCAGGTGATCACCACTCCCCGACCAGCCCCAGGACCGGCACCCGGTGACCTCCGTCCCCCGGCGTCGAGACAGCACGCAGCGCCGACACCCAACACCCGGTGCCAAGCCACCCGGTCGACCTCGGACAGCGCTCCAAGCCGAACGGCGTGGTCGACCACGGGCACCACCGAGCTGATCCGGCAGGCGCGGGCAACTCCGAACAACACAGGCACCAAACCACGCGGTCCACCACAGACAACACCGAACCACCCCGGGCGCCACCGCCGGACCGAACGCGCCAATGCCGAACGAACCAGACGCCACACCGCACGCTCGAACACGGGCAACATCGACCTGTCCTGGCAAGCGCGGGCAGCGCCGGGCAACACCGGCACCGAACCACGTGGTCGGACACAGCCGGCACCAAACCGCCCCAGGCGCCAAACCCCCGGATCCAACGCGGCAACGCCGAACGAACCAGGGGCCGCGCGCGGTCGAGCACGGGCAACGTGGAGCTGACCTAGCAAGTGGTGGGCAGCACGGGCACCGAACCGCGCGGTCGGGCGCAGGCAACACCTATCGCCCCAGGCGCCAAACACCCGGACCGAACGCGCGAACGAACCAGGGGCCACGCCGCGCGGTCGAGCACGGGCGACACCGGCCTGCCCTGGCAAGCGCGGGCAGTGCCGAACGGCACAGGTGCCACACCGCGCGGTCGAACGCAGGCGGCCGGGTGGCGGGCGTGGGCGGGGTCGGGTTGCCCAGGTTCCCGGCTCCCGGGTCAGGCGCGGGCGGTGCGGAACTGACGGACAGGTGGGCGTGGGTGGCGAGCGGGCTGCGGTTGCCGTTGGTGCCGGGAGGCCGCACTCGAACCGATCGTGGCTGTGGAGGGCGGGCCGACCCGCGATGCCGCGGCTCGGCGTCCTCCATGAAGATCCTGACCAAGCTCAGCCGAGCGCGGTGAGTCCGGCCGACCGCGCCGCGTCCGACCGGTCCACCCGAGGTCCGTCCGGTCACTCCAGGTTCAGCTTGAACCCCTCGTGCGACCCGACGAACCCGAGCCGCTGGTAGAAGCGGTGCGCCCCCTCCCGGGACTTGTCCGACGTGAGCTGGACGAGCACGCAGCCCCGTGCGCGCGCCTCCTCCACGGCCCACCGCACGAGCACCTCGCCGATCCCCTCGCCCCGCGCCTCGCGCGCGACCCGGACCCCTTCGACCTGGCCCCGCACCGACCCACGCCGCGACAACCCGGCGAGCACCGTGAGCTGCAAGGTCCCCACCACCACCCCGTCCCGCTCGGCGACGACCAGCACCTCGTCGGGATCGGCGTCGATCTTCCGGAAGGCCGCGACGTAGGGCTCCAAGTCGTCCACCGCCTCGCGCTGCCTCCCGAGGTGGTCGTCGGCCAGCATCCCGACGATGGCCGGCACGTCCTCGACACCCGCACGACGAATGATCACCACGACACTCCGCTCCCCGACCTGCCCTTCCCCTGAATCCTGCCACCGGGTGGCAGTCCCCTGCCCTTGTTGAATGGTGGGATTGTTCAACAAGGGGACAAGTCGGGAGCGTGGAGTGACGCAGAATTAACGGAGGGTCACCTCTCGGGGGAGGTTCGTGGTCGGAGGGATGGTGACGATGGTGCCGGGGACCTGGTAGCGGTCGTTGGTGAAGGCCTCGGCGGATTGGGGGATTGTGGGGTTGTTCAACGATTGAGCGAGGATGTCGGCGGCGTGGGCGTCGTGCTCCGGGACGTGGTCGGCGGTGGTGAGGGCGCCCCAGATGTCCCACAGGATCATCTCGTGCTTGTTCAGGGCCGCCAGGTCCAGCACCAGGTTGTGGTGCAGGTAGGGGAAGCCGCGGAGGAAGGGCTCCGGGAGGTCCGGCGAGACCGCGAAGCGGGTCGGGTCGAGGGTGCCGGCGCGGGTGGCGAGCCAGGCTTCGGGTGCGGTCAGGAAGCTCGTCCGGGGGACGTCCAGGACGTCCACCGCGGCGTGGTCGCGGTCGAACTGCGGCTCCACCAGCCGCCACTCCCCCGCCACGAACACCTCGGCCACCACGTGGTCCAGGTGCCAGCCGGGCACCAGGTACGACGCGAAGCCCACCCGGGAGCGGGCCGGGATGCCGTGGTGGCGGGCCAACGAGACGAGCAGCAGCGTCGAATCCCGGCAACAGCCCAGGATTCGATCCGCCTCACGGCGTCGCGCGCCCAGCGGCGACGGGTCCAACTCGCGCAGCCGGCCGAACATGTCCGACGCGTACCGCAGGTTGATCTCCTCGTACCGCTCCGCCGCGATGCCCCGTCGCGCGATCTCCTCGTTCCCCCAGTAGTGGAACACCAGCCCGGACGCGATGTCCCGCAACGACTCCACGTCGCCCGGCGTCCCCCGCAACCACCGCTCGTGCGGCCCCGGGTCGCTGAACCTGCTGTGTTCCGCGTAGTACTCCATGAAGTACTCCATCACCACGCCCCCCTGCGTCGAAAAACTGTGCACCCCAAGGTGTAAGCCCTCCACCCTGGTCGCGGTCAAGACCCGGTCGTACACGGCAATTTGGCCCAGTCGTGGGTCGCCCGTTCAGGTGATCTTGCCTCTTTCGTGGCAGCACAAGGGGTTCGTTACCCACTGTGAGGTCCCGCACCTTGCGTCTCGTTGAGGCGACTACCGGGTTAATCACCGGTAAAGTCACTGTTCGGCTTGTTCGCGGTGCGAACGCCCAGGCTGCTTGGCCGGTCCCCGCCGGGGTGGAGCAGCTGCTTCCCGAACTCGGAGGACCGCCATGTTGTCCCGTTCCACCGGTACGCGCCGTTGACCGTCGCCGCCGATACCTCGATCTCACTCTCCGCTGTCTTCCACTCCGGACGCGCCGCCGCGCCGCGGACCCTGGTCGACGTGGTCGCCGACACCGCTCGGCGCCACCCGCACGCCGCCGCGCTCGACGACGGCTCCACGTCCCTCGACTACCGCGCCCTGCTCGACCGCGTCGAGTCGCGCCGCGAGGAACTCCTCGCGCACGGCATCGGCGTCGGCGACCGGGTCGGTGTCCGGATCGCCTCCGGCACCGTCGACCTCTACATCGCGATCCTCGCCGTGCTCGCGGCCGGCGCGGCCTACGTGCCGGTGGACGCCGAGGACCCGCAGGAGCGCGCCGACCTGGTGTTCGGCGAGGCCGCCGTGTGCGCGGTGCTCACGCCCGAGCTGACCGTCGTCGGCACGCCGCTGGGCCTGGGCGACCGGCCCTCCCCCGACGACGACGCGTGGATCATCTTCACCTCCGGTTCGACCGGCAAGCCCAAGGGCGTCGCCGTGTCCCACCGCTCCGCCGCCGCGTTCGTGGACGCCGAGGCGCGCCTGTTCCTCGCGGACGACCCGATCGCCGCCGACGACCGCGTGCTCGCGGGCCTGTCGGTCGCGTTCGACGCCTCCTGCGAGGAGATGTGGCTGGCCTGGCGCAACGGCGCGTGCCTGGTGCCCGCGCCGAGGTCGTTGGTGCGCACCGGTTTCGACCTCGGCCCGTGGCTGGTCGAGCACGAGATCACCGTGGTGTCGACGGTGCCGACGCTGGCCGCGCTGTGGCCGGTGGACGCGCTGGACGACGTGCGGCTGCTCATCTTCGGCGGCGAGGCGTGCCCGCCCGAGCTGGCCGAGCGGCTGGCGGTCGACGGTCGCGAGGTCTGGAACACCTACGGCCCCACCGAGGCCACCGTCGTGGCGTGCGCCGCGCGGATGACCGGCGAGGGCCCGGTGCGCATCGGGTTGCCGCTGGACGGCTGGGAACTCGCCGTCGTGGACGCCCAGGGCGAGCCGGTCGACCTCGGCGGCACCGGCGAACTCGTCATCGGCGGCGTCGGGCTCGCCCGGTACCTGGACCCGGTCAAGGACGCGGAGAAGTACGCGCCGCTGGCGTCGCTGGGGTGGGACCGCGCGTACCGCAGCGGCGACCTCGTGCGCGCCGACGCGGAGGGCCTGGTGTTCCTGGGCCGCACCGACGAGCAGGTCAAGCTCGGCGGGCGGCGGATCGAGCTGGGCGAGGTCGACGCCGCGTTGCAGGCGCTGCCGAACGTGGCGGGCGCGGCGGCCGCGGTCCGCACCACGGCGGGCGGCAACCAGATCCTCGTCGGCTACCTGGTGGCGCAGGACGGTTTCGACCGCCAGGAGGCGTTGACGACGCTGCGCTCCGCGCTGCCGTCCGCCCTGGTTCCGTTGCTGGCCCTGGTCGACACGCTGCCCACCCGCACGTCCGGCAAGGTGGACCGCAACGCCCTCCCGTGGCCGCTCGCGACCGCCTCCGACGACGAGGTCTCCGAACTCGCGGGCACCCAGGCGTGGCTCGCCGAGCAGTGGGGCGAGGTGCTGGGCTCGCGGATCACCGACCCGGCGACGGACTTCTTCGGCGCGGGCGGCGGCAGTCTCGCCGCGGCCAGGCTGGTGTCGCTGATCCGCGCGGAGTACCCGAGCGGCTCGGTGAGCGACATCTACCAGCACCCGACGCTGGAGACGCTGGCCGCCCGGCTGGACGAGCTGGCCGCGCACGACGCGCCCAGCCGCTCGGTCGCGCCGACCCCTCGGCGCGCGACGCTCGTGCAGACGTTGTTGCTGGCGCCGCTGATGACGCTGGTCGGGTTGCGCTGGACGGTCGCGCTCGCCGCGCTGTCCAACGTGCTGCACCTGGCCGCGCCGGTGTCCTGGTGGTGGGTCGCGGCCGGCTGGCTGCTGTTCGTGAGCCCGCCCGGCAAGGTCGCGATCGCGGCCGGTGGCGCGCGGGTGCTGCTGCGCGGCCTCAAGCCCGGCCGGTACCCGCGCGGCGGGAGTGTCCACTTGCGACTGTGGACGGCCGAGAAGCTGGCCGAGTACAGCGGCGCGACGAACCTGTCCGGCTCGTGGATCACCACCTATGCCCGCGCGCTGGGCGCGAAGGTCGGCGCGGACGTCGACCTGCACTCGCTGCCGCCGGTCACCGGCCTGCTGAAGCTGGGCCGCGGCGCGGCGATCGAGCCCGAGGTGGACCTGTCCGGCACGTGGGTCGACGGCGACGTGGTGCACGTCGGCAAGATCCGGGTCGGCGCGGGCGCCACGATCGGCGCGCGCAGCACGCTGCTGCCGGGCGCGCGGATCGGCAAGCGGGCCGAGGTGGCGCCGGGTTCCGGTGTCACGGGCTCGGTGCCGACCGGCCAGCGCTGGTCGGGTGTACCCGCGGCGCGGTCCGGCAAGGCGTCCCGGTCCACCGTGCGTCCGGGTCGGTCCGGGTGGTGGAAGTTCGTCTACAGCGTCACGACGTCCGCGCTCGGGTTGCTGCCGGCGCTCTCCGCGCTGCCCGCGCTGCTGGTGGTCGTGTCGCGTCCGCTGACGCTGTCCAGCGCGTTGCTCGCGGTGCCGCTGGCAACCGTGGCGTACCTGGGCACCTACGCGCTGCTGGTGCTGATCTCGGTGCGGCTGCTGGGCATCGGGCTGCGCGCGGGCACGTACCCGGTGCACAGCCGGGTCGCCTGGCAGGCCTGGACGACCGAGCGGTTGATGAACACCGCGCGCACCACGCTGTTCCCCTTGTACGCCAGTCTGTTCACGCCGGTGTGGCTGCGGGCGCTCGGCATGCGGGTCGGCCGCGGCGTCGAGGCCTCGACGGTGGTGGCGCTGCCGAAGATGGCACGGGTGGACGACGGCGCGTTCCTCGCCGACGACACCATGGTCGGCACCTACGAGCTGGGCGGCGGCTGGTTGCGGATCGGCTCCGCGCGGGTCGGCAAGCGGGCGTTCCTGGGCAACTCCGGGATGACCGCGCCGGGTCGCAGCGTGCCGAAGCGCGGTCTGGTCGGTGTGCTGTCGGCGACGCCGAAGGGCGCCAAGGCCGGCGACTCGTACCTGGGCATGCCGCCGATGAAGCTGCCGCGCGCGGCCGAGGAGGGCGACCAGAGCCGGACGTTCGACCCGCCCAAGCGGCTCGTCGTCGCGCGGGCGCTGGTCGAGCTGTGCCGGATCGTGCCGGTGATGGGGCACGTGGCGCTGGTCGTCGCGGTGCTGTTCACGTTGCGGGCGCTGGGTTTCTGGGCACCGCTGCTGGCCGGCGTCGTGCTGCTGGGCGCGGGCGTGCTGGCGTGCGCGGTGGCGGCGCTGGCGAAGTGGGTGCTGGTGGGGCGGTTCCGCACCCGCGAGTACCCGCTGTGGAGCGGTTTCGTGTGGCGCAACGAGTTGGCGGACACGTTCGTCGAGGTGCTGGCCGTGCCGTGGCTGGTGGGCTCGGCGGGCGGCTCGCCGGTGATGGGCGTGTGGCTGCGGTCGCTGGGCGCGAAGGTCGGCCGCGGCACGTGGATCGAGTCGCACTGGTTCCCCGAGTCGGACCTGGTGACGCTCGGCGACGGCGCGACGGTGAACCGGGGCTGCGTCGTGCAGACGCACCTGTTCCACGACCGGATCCTGCGGATGGACGAGGTGGCGGTCGCGGAGGGCGGCACGCTCGGGCCGCACGGGATTGTGCTGCCGGGCGCGACGATCGGCGCGCACACCACGGTCGGCCCGGCGTCGCTGGTGATGCGGGGCGAGCAGGTGCCCGCCGGCAGCCGCTGGCTGGGCAACCCGATCTCCGCGTGGCGATGACCCCGTACCTCCCCACGCACGGCAGCACGCGCCTGCGCGTCGAGCACTACGACCTCGACCTGGAGTACAAGCCGCTGTCCGGTCGGCTCGCCGGCCGGGCCCGGCTCACCGCAGTGGTCGGTGGGCCCGACCTGGAGCTGGACTTCGGGCCGCTGACGGTGAACCGCGTGCTGGTCGACGGCCGGGACGTCCGGTACGCGCACGGTGGCGGGAAGTTGCGGCTGCGCGGTCGGTTCCGCGGCCGGCACGAGGTCGAGGTGCGGTACGCGGGCATCGCGCGGCCGGTGCGCACGCGGCACTGGGGCGAGCTGGGCTGGGAGCAGCTGTCCGACGGCGCGCTGGTGGCGAGCCAGCCGGTGGGCGCGCCGTCGTGGTTCCCGTGCAACGACCTGGTGCGGGACAAGGCTCCGTACCGGATCGCGGTGACCGCGCCGTCGCAGTACACCGTGGTGGCCAACGGGTTGCTGGTGGACGGGCGCACCGGCGGGTCGACCACGCGCTGGGTGTACGAGCAGCGCGAGCCGATGGCGACCTACCTGGCGTCCGTCCAAATCGGACAGTACGAGCGCTTTCCGCTGTCCGTCGGGCAGGACGTGGTGTTCCCGTCGAGCCTCGCTCGGCGGGTGGAGCACGACTTCGCCCGGCAGCCGCGGATGATGGCGCTGTTCGAGGAGCTGTTCGGGCCGTACCCGTTCGCCGAGTACCACGTGGTGGTGACCGAGGACGAGCTCGAGGTGCCGGTCGAGGCGCAGGGCATGTCCGTGTTCGGGTCGAACCACGCGGACGGGCGGCGGTCGTTCGAGCGGTTGGTGGCGCACGAGTTGGCGCACCAGTGGTTCGGCAACAGCGTCGGGTTGGCGCAGTGGCGGGACATCTGGCTGAACGAGGGGTTCGCCTGCTACGCCGAGTGGTTGTGGTCGGAGAACTCCGGTGGCGACCCGGCGGCGGTGATCGCGGCGCGGACGCGGGCGCGGCTGGCGCGGGAGCCGCAGGACCTGCGGATCGGTGATCCCGGGGTGGCGGACATGTTCGACGACCGGGTGTACAAGCGGGGCGCGTTGACCGTGCACGCGGTGCGGCAGGTGTTGGGGGACCACGCTTTCTTCGCTGTGCTGCGCGAGTGGACCCGGACCCACCGGCACGGCACGGCGACGACGGCGGACTTCGTGCTGCTGGCGCAGCGGCACACCGACACGCCGCTGGCGCCGCTGTTCCACGCGTGGTTGCAGGAGACCCGGCTGCCGGCGTAAGCGGTTTTCGGCTTCGCCCGGGTGGTGGCCTGATGTCAGGCTTTCGGGTGACCGGCCGGTGTCTTGAGCTCGGCCCGCGCGGTGGCCTGGTTTCGGGGCGGCCTGCGCGGCGGCTTGCGCGGTGGCTTGCGGATGGCGCCGGGCGCGACGGGTGGTTCCGGGCGGGTGGCGGGCGGTTCGGGGCGTCGAGCGGCGGTTTCGCGGGGTGTTGTGCGCAGGCCGGTCGCCCGTGTGGGCGACCGGCCTGTGGCCTCCGGCCCCCGCTTCCATTGTCCCACGAGGCACCGACAGTTTTGGCGGGAGCACCGACAGGTCCGGCGGGAGCACCGACACGGCCGGCGGGAGCACCGACAGGTCTGGCGGGCCGCGCGGCGGGCAGGGGGTGGCGGGGGAACGGCGGGTCGGCTAGGCGCGCATCACCGTGGCGATCGGGATCCTGGCCGCGCGCAGGGCGGGGATCAGGCCGCCGAGGATGCCGGCCAGGAGGCCCGCGGCCACGCCTGCCACGCCTGCCTGCCAGGGGAACTGGGTGCCGATCAGGGACGGGAACCTGTTGCCCACCATGCTGATCGCCAGGGGTAGGCCCACGGCTCCCACGCCGATCGCGGCGGCCGCGGTGAGCAGGCCGGTCAGGAGGGTTTCGGCCAGGACGATGCCCGCCAGGAGCATTCTGGAGGTTCCGACGGCCCGGCGTAGCGCGAACTCCTCCACGCGTTCGCCCACTGTCGCCAGGCCCACGTTCAGGATGCCCGCCACGCCGATCAGCAGCACCAACGCCGCCATGCCGAGGAACAGCCAGCGCATCAGCGCCAACTGGCCCGCCATCTGCTCCAGCGAGTCGATGGTGCGGACGGCCAGCTGCTCGCGCGGGTAGCCGGCGCCGGCCAGCTTGGCGATCAGCAACTGCTCGGTGTCCGACGCCGTCGCCGCGAAGCGGACGTCCAGGCCCGGGCCGCGACTGCCGTCGGCCAGCTGGTCGGCGGGCATCCAGTTCAGGAGTTCGTCGATGCGCGTGTACGCGGCGGGTTGGTAGTCGCCGTCGTCCACGACGCCCAGGATGCGCGGTGTCGGGTTCGCGGTGGCGCCCTTGATCCGCATCTCGGCGGGCACCTGGTAGCGCAGGAACGCCTTCGCCGCCTCCTTGTTCAGCACCAGGCCCGGCGACAGCGAGGGCTCGCCGCCGAACTCGAGCCAGCGGCCCATCGACGGCCGGAACGGGCGGAACGGGCGGATGTCGCCGGTCAGGCCGCGCAGCGACAGCTCGACCGCCTGACCCTGCGGCGCGTCCGCGTTCGGGTCGACCACCTTCTGGCAGCCGTTCTCGTCGCACACCATCTGCGGACCGCTGTACCCGGGCTGGTCGATCGGGCCGCCGCCCTCGTTGACCGGTCGCACGCCGGGTTCGCCGATGATCACCTGGACGCTGGTCGTGGCGACCGCGTCGGACCGCCCGCGCAACGTCTCCAGCGTGGTGGACACGGCGCCGTTCTGCGCCGACAGGTAGAGCTCGCGGGTGCCGTCCTTGCCGACGGACAGCTCGACGTCGGTCAGCAGGGCGCGTTGCGCGATCTCCGCGCCCGCCTGCACCACCACGACCGCGAGCACGCCGAGGAACAGGCTGATCATGGACAGGAACGTGCGCAGCTTGCGCGACCTGATGCCCTGGCCGCCGATCACCAGCGCGGAGCGGAACCGCCCGGAGAACCCGATCACGCGTACACCTGCCCGGACACCGACACGGGGTGCAGCGTGCCCTCGGACAACCGCAGCACGCGACCCATCTTCGCCGCGTGGTCCTGGTCGTGGGTGACGAGGACCAGCCCGCAGCCCACGTCGGTGGTCGACCGCAGCACCTCGACCACCAGGTTGCCGGTCTCCGCGTCGAGCGCGCCGGTCGGCTCGTCGGCGAGCAGGATCCGGGGTTCGCGGACCAGCGCGCGGGCGATCGCCACCCGCTGCTGCTCACCGCCGGACAGCCGGGGTGGCCGGTGCTTGGCCAGGTGCGCGACGCCGACGCGCTCGAGCGCGGCCATCACCTTGGCCTTGCGCTTGCGGCGCGGCAGCCAGCCCTGGCCGTTCACCAGCGCCATGGCCACGTTCTGCGCCGCGGTGAGGTGCTTGAGCAGGAAGAAGCGCTGGAACACGAACCCGAACTCGGCGCTGCGCAGCGCGGCGGCCCGCCGTTCGGGAATCCGGGTGATGTCCCGCTCCCCCAGCAGGTACTGGCCGCCGTCGGGTCGGTCGAACAGCCCGATCAGGCTCAGCAGCGTGCTCTTGCCCGAACCGGAGCGGCCGAGGATGGCAACGCTGTCTCCACTGTGGACGGTCAGGTCGACGCCGGAGAGGATGGTGCGCGGCTCGTCCTGCCCCTTCAGCGTCTTGGTGACGCCGGTGAGTCGGAGCAGTGGGGTCATTTCCCGGGACCGTCCTGCTTCGGCTCGGCGCCCGCGGGCAGGTTCGGCCCCGGCACGGCCAGTGTCTCCTCGCCGGTGAGACCGGACTTGACCTCGACCACCTTGCCGTCGGTCAACCCCAGCACCACGTCGCGGGTCTGCCGGACGCCGTTCGGGTCGAGCACGTCGACCTTCCCCTTGCCCTGGCCGCCCGCGACCGCCTCGACCGGCACCACGAGCGCGTTCTGCACCGTCGCGGTCACCACCTCCAGGGTCGCCTCGGCGCCGTTGACCATCCTCACGTCGGCGGGCGGCGTGCAGATCAGCCGCAGCCCGGTGGCCTCGGACCCGGTGGAACCGGTCTGGCCCTGGGGTTCCTGGGCGGTGGTGGTGGCCGCCGGCGCGTCCTCGTCCTTCTTCTCGTCCTTCTTGTCCGGCGTCGGCACCGGCACGGTGCCCGCGGGCAGCGCGGCGATCGTGCCGAGCGGCGCGCACGCGAACGGGCCGGGCCCGTTCTTCACCTGCGCCTGGACCTTCGGCTGCCCCTCGGTGAGCTTGTAGGCCTGGGCGGAGCCGACGACGCCGACGAGCGCGTAGCCCGAGTACCGGGCCGACACGATCGGCATGCCGGCGGTGACCGTCGAGCGGTCCGCGACCAGCCTGCCCTCGAACGTGGAGCCGGCGGGAACGTCCACGTAGTACGGGACGTCGTCCACCCACACGGTGGCGGCGCGGGTCGCGTACGTCGGCGTGCCGTTCGCCTTCGGCACGTCCCAGTAGCGGATCTGGCCCGCGACCGGCGCGGTGAGCCCGAACACCGGGTCCATCGACACCGTGCCGGTCAGCGACACCTTGTTCGACAGGTCCTGCCTGGTCGGCTTCGCCGTCGTCATCGTCGTGCCACGCGGCGCGAGCGCGGGATCGGCCTCCGGGCCGCTCTGCGCGCTGCACGCGGTCAGCGCGAAGGCCGACGCGCACACCAATAGTCGTCCGGACACCAATGGTCCCCCCATTTGGAAATCCCGCGCGCGCGGGATCGTGCTCAGATTTCGGTCAACCTACCCACACGACGCCCGGCGCCGGGTCCGGGTTGCACTCAAAGACGATTCCCCGTCGGATGGCGTGGAAGCGTTACCACGGGCGATTTTCACTGTCTACCGCCGAAGGACGTATCCAGCGTCCGTTTCGTGGTACTTGTGGAGATGAGAGCGGCGCCCAGGGGAAGGCCGTCGCCTCGGTTGAGAGGCTTGGGGGAGTCTTCGGTGAAACAACACGGCAACAGCAGCTTCTTCGTGGTGGGCGAGGGAGTTCTCGAATTCGACCGCGAGGGTGGGCCGGCCGTCCGGCAGCCGCTCACGGTCGAGGAATTGCGTCGGTTCCGGTTCTCCCGGCTCGGCCCCGAGGGTCCGCAGCTCGACGAGGCCACCCGGACCGCGCTCGCCAAGGCCGTCACGGCGGCAGGCGGCCAGCCCGATTCGGCCGACCCGGCCATCCCGGCCGGGTTCACCTACCTCGGCCAGTTCGTGGACCACGACCTGACCATGGACCGCACCGAGTCGCAGCTCGGTGAGGATGTGAACCTGGACGACCTGATGCAGGGCCGCTCGCCCGCGCTCGACCTGGACTCGCTCTACGGCAGGGGCCCGCTCGACCCCGCCGACCGGGTCTTCTACGCGGCGGACGGCGTGCAGCTCAAGGTCGGCACCAGCCTGGCCACCACGTTCCCGGACGACCGGGTCAACGTGGACCTGGAGGGTTTCGACCTGCCCAGGTCCGGCACCGGCGTCACCGCCGCGGACCGCAGGCAGCCGTTGATCCCGGACCTGCGCAACGACGAGAACCTGGTGGTGGCGCAAACCCACCTCGCCTTCATCAGGTTCCACAACCGCGTCGTCGCCGAGTCCGGTTTCAAGGGCCTGAGCGGGCACCGCCTGTTCACCACCGCGCGGGCGCAGGTCGTGCGGCACTACCAGTGGATGCTGCGGCACGACTACCTGCCGCGGATCGTGGACCCGGCGATCGTGGACGACGTGTTCGCGAACGGCCGGAAGTTCTTCGAGGCGCCGGGTCACGGCCGGGTACCGACGATGCCGCTGGAGTTCTCGGTGGCCGCGTTCCGCCTGGGGCACAGCATGATCCGCGACGTGTACCAGTGGAACCGGGTGTTCAACAGCACGGGTCCCGGCGGGATCGCCACGCTCCTGCTGCTGTTCACGTTCACCGGCACCAGCGGCAACTTCAGCCCCGGCTCGGGCGTTCCCGAGCTGGACGACCCGAACTCGGGCGCCTTCGACCGGTTGCCGACCAACTGGATCGCGGACTTCCGCCGGTTGTTCGACTTCACCGAGGCGGACCGCCCGGACCTCGCGCCGCCCGCCGAGGCGGGCGGCGGCAACGTGGCCAAGCGGATCGACTCGCTGCTGGTCGACCCGCTGGTGAACCTGCCGGCCGGCACGTTCGGCGGTCGGGGGACCACGACCACGGACATCCAGCGCAACCTCGCCTTCCGCAACCTGACCCGGGCGTCGATGGTGCGCCTGGCGACCGGTCAGCAGATGGCGGAGCTGCTCGGGGTCGAGCCGCTGACCGCGGAGGAGATCCTGCGCGGCAACGGCGGCGCGTCCTTCGACGGGCTCACCGACGAGCAGAGGGACGCCGTGGCGACCGACACCCCGCTGTGGGTCTACGTCCTGCGCGAGGCGGAGTTCAACGGCGGCAGGCTGGGCGCCGTCGGCGGCCGGATCGTCGCCGAGGTGTTCCACCGCGCGATCGAGGGCAGCCGCACGTCGATCGTGCGGGAACCGTGGTGGCGTCCGGAGTTCGGGCCGGACTCGGAGACGTTCCGGATGACCGACCTGCTGCTGTTCGCCTTCGAGGGCAAGGCGGACCTGCTGAACCCATTGGGCGACTGACGTGGCGACCGACGTCGCCGTCCGGCGGACCAGGGTGCTCGACCGGTACGCGATGCCCGCGCTGCGGTGGGCCATCGGGCTGGTGTTCGTCTGGTTCGGACTGCTGAAGGTCATCGGCGAGTCGCCGGTGGCGGAACTGGTGAAGGCGACGCTGCCGTTCGTGCCCGGCGGATTCCTGCTGCCGGCGCTCGGCTGGTTCGAGATCGCCCTCGGGCTCGTGCTGGTGTGGGGCCGTTTCCGCGGGCCGGCGCTGACCGTGGCGGCGGCGCACCTCGTGGGCACGTTCCTGGTGTTCCTCCAGGCGCCCGGGATGGTGGTGGTCGGCGGCAACCCGTTGCTGCTGACCGCGAGCGGGGAGTTCGTGCTGAAGAACCTGGTGCTGATCTGCGCACTGGCGGTGCTGACGCGCGAGCCGGAAACCCGGTGAGACGGGAGGGGGCGTCCGTGGGGGACGTCCCCTCCCGCTCGTTCTACAGGTGTTCGGCGAACCAGCCGGTGACCAGCTCGACGGTCCGGTCGAAGGCGGCGGGGTCGAGGCCGTGGCCGACGCCGGGGTGCTCGACCAGGCTGACGGGTCGGCCGAGTTCCTTGAGCCGCTTGTACATCCGCTCGGACTCCTCGGGGGCGACGTTGGTGTCGTTCTCCCCGTGCAGCAGGAGCAGCGGCGCGGTGACGCGGTGGGCGTTGCGCAGCGGGCTGCGGTCTTCCAGCCGCGCGACGTCGGCCGGGTCGTCCAGGTCGCCGATCCAGGCCTTGCCTCGGCTGCGCCACGTCGGCGGGAACGCGCGCAGGTCGCTCACCAGGTCCGACGGGCCGCACTCGCTCACACCGGCGCGCCACGACCCGGGTTGCCTGCTCAGGCAGGACAGCGCGGCGAACCCGCCGTAGGACGCGCCGTGCACGCCGAGCCTGGTCGGGTCGACCCAGTCGACCTCGGCCAGCGCGCGGACGAACGCGGCGAGGTCGGCCAGGTCGACACCGCCCCAGTCCCGGTAGATCGCCCGCTGGAAGCGCAGGCCGTAGCCGGACGAGCCGCGGATGTCCGGCGCCAGCACGCCGATGCCGCGCGCCAGCAGGGCGTGCACCAGCGGGTCGTACTTCGGCTGTGCCCGCACCTCCGGTCCACCGTGGATGGTCACCACCAGGGAACCGTTGGCGCGCAGGGGTTTGTACAGCAGACCGGCCAGCAGCGCGCCGTCGTCGGCGCGCACCCGGCACCGCCGCAGCAGGAACGGGTCGACCGACAGCCGCTCGCCGCTCGAGGTGAGCCGGCGCGCGGTGTCCGCGTCGAGGTCGACCAGGTACAGCTCGGCGGCCGCGTCCGGGCGGCCCAGCAGCACGAGCAGTTCGCCGGTCGCGGTGAACCGGAGTTCGTGGCCGTCGAGGCCGAACTCGCTCACCGACACGCCGGGCGGCAGGCAGCCGACCTCGTGCACCACGCCCGAGCCGACGTCGGTCCAGCGCAGCCGGGTGTAGCCGTCCTCGTGGATGCCCCAGGCGAGCCGGCCGTCGGCGAAGGCCGCGCCCTCGACGTCGGTGTCCGGGGTGTCGACCCAGGTCAGCTCGCCGGTCAGGGACAACTCGGCCAGACCGGTGTAGTCGCGGCCGCGCGTGGTGCACACGTAGACGCCGGAGGAGTCGGGTGTCCAGGCCACCGGCAGGTACTTGTCCGGTCCGGTGCGCCCGGTGATGTCGCGGGTGGTGCCGTCGACCAGGTCGCACACGAACAGGTCGTGCTCGGTGTTCTGGTGCAGCCGCAGCACGAGCAGCAGCCGGGAGTCCGGCGAGAACGCGATCGGCAGGTAGCGGTCGTCGCCGGGCAGCACGGTCCGCTCGACGCCGGTCCCGAGGTCGCGCACCACCACGTCGAACACGCCGGGGTCGCGGGCGTTGCTCGCGTACGCCAGCAGCGCGCCGTCCTCGCTGTACGGCCGGCCGCAGTGCCCGTGCGGTACGCCGATCTCGACGCGCACGCCGTGCTCGGGCGTCAACCACTCGACCTCGCCGGACGCCAGGTCGACCTCGCCGAGCCGGTGGTCCTCGCGGCCGTCCGGGTCGACCAGCACCAGCAGCCGCCCACCGCCGGGGTGCCACACGCACCGCCGCACCGCGCCGTCGACCGGCACGTGCCGCCCGCCGAGCAACCACGGCTGCGGCCGACCCGTCCGATCGCCCAGGTACACCACGTCGGTGCCGTCGGGCGAGGGGTCCGCCCCGGACAGCCACTCGAAGTCGATCATGGAAGCCCCCAGTGATTTCACCATGTGCAATCGATTTCAGTGAACCAAAACGATGACCGGCGCCGCAACCGCCGCTGGGCTAGCCTTCCGCCCGTGGACGAACCACCCCGCACCGCGACCGTCGAGGAGCTGAAGGCGCTGGCCCACCCCCTGCGCTGGCGCATCCTGCGGCTGTGCGCCCACCAGGAGTTGACCAACCGCGAGTTGGCCGACCGGCTCGACGTGGCACCCGCGACCGCGCTGCGGCACGTCCGGGCGCTGGTGAAGCACGACTTCCTGGTCGCCCAGCCGGTGCGCAGCGGCGCCCGCGGCGCGCTCGAGCGGCCCTACCGGTCGACCCGCCGGACCTGGCGGCTGGGGCTGGAGGACGAGGGCGAGGGGCTCGTGCAGCGGGTGGACCTCGCGCTGCTCGCGGCGCACCGGGCCGAACTGCTGGAGGCCGGACCGGAGGCGTTCCGGGACTCCCGGCGGGGCGCGCTGCGGCTTGGCCCGCGGGCGCAGGCCGAGCTGAGCCGGCGGCTGCTGGACCTGGTCGAGGAGTTCTCCGCCCGCGCGGAGCCGGACGGCGAGCCGCTGAGCTACCTGTGGTCGCTCGGCGCCCGGAAGGACTAGCCGCGGGAACATTTCCGAGGTCGCGGCCGTTGCCACGCCCAGTACCCGAACGAGGAGTCGCCATGTCCACCGCCGCACCGGCCCGCCCACCCGTGCGCAGGCGGGTCGTGTTCATCGGCGTGCTCGCGCTCGTGTCCACGCTGCTGTTCGCCGTGCCCTACTTCGGGTTGATCGCGCCGGGCGCGCAGTGGCCGTGGCCGGTGGTGCTCCTGGGCACCGTGGTGTTCGCGGCCGGCTGGATCGCGCTGCCGGTGCTGCTCGTGGTCTACCGGCACTCGGACCGCGCGGCCCGGGTCGCCTACCCGCTGCTGGGCGTGGTGTGGGTGCTGTTCGCGTGGACTCTCGTGACCGACGTGCTGCGGGGCGTGCTGGCGCTCGCCGGGGTGGAGAACCCGTTCCGGGCGCGGCTGGTCGCGGTGCTGCTGTTGGCGATCGTGGTCGTGCTGGTGGCCTACGGCGTCGCCGAGGCCCGGCGGATCCCGCGGGTGAAGCGGGTCGACGTGGTGCTGCCGCGGCTGGACCCGGCGTTCGACGGGCTGACCGTCGCGGTGCTGGCCGACACCCACTACGGCCCGATCGACCGGACGAAGTGGTCGCGCGGCACCGTCGACGCGGTCAACGCGCTGAACCCGGACGTGGTGGTGCACGCGGGCGACCTGGCCGACGGCACGCCCGCGCAACGCGGTGGGCAGGCCGCGCCGCTGGCCGACGTCCGCGCCGCGCACCGGTTCTACGTGTCGGGCAACCACGAGTACCTGGGCAACGCGCAGGCGTGGCTCGAGCACATGGCCGGCCTGGGCTGGACGAGCCTGCACAACCAGCACCGGGTGCTCGAACGCGGCGCCGCGCGGTTGGTGTTCGCGGGCGTGGACGACGTCACCGGAGCCTCGTCCGGCGAACAGGGTCACGGCGCGGACCTCGCGGCCGCGCTGGAGGGCGTGCGACCCGACGACGCCGTGGTGTTGTTGGCGCACCAGCCGAGCGAGGTCGGCAAGGCCGTGCGGTCCGGAGTGGACCTCCAGTTGTCCGGGCACACGCACGGCGGCCAGATCTGGCCGTTCCACTACCTGGTGCGGCTCCAGCAGCCCGTGGTCGCGGGGTTGAGCAGGCACGGCGAGCGGACCGCGCTCTACACCAGTCGGGGCGCGGGTTTCTGGGGTCCGCCACTGCGCGTGTTCGCACCCAGTGAGATCTCCTTGCTCACCTTGCGCGCCGGCTGACCCACGAGGGCCCCGCTCGTAGATACTGGGGCCTGTGTCGCGCACCAAGCACGGGCTGCCACCGACGACGGCGATGCCGGCGGAACTCGCGGTCGGCCGTCCCAAGGGCGGTCAACTGCGCGAATTCCTGGAGGCGTTGGTCAACGAGCTCGGTCCTGGCGTGCTGCTGCCGTCGGAGCGGGTGCTCGCCGAGCGGTACGGCGTGGCGCGGATGACCGTGCGCCAGGAACTCGACCGGCTCGCGGCCGACGGGGTGGTCGTCCGCCGACCGAGGCACGGCACGTTCGTCGCCGAGCTCAAGGTGGCACAGGTGGACCTCGTGACCTCGTTCAGCGACTACGCGCGGCAGAAGGGCATGATCCCGGGCGCCCGCGTGGTCAGCACCGTCGTGGAACCCGCGACGCCCCGGTTGGCCGACCAGCTGGAGGTGCGGCCGGGCAGCCCCCTGCTGCGCCTGGTGCGGTTGCGGACCGCGGACGGCGTGCCGATGGCGTTGGAGCGCACCCACCTGTCGGTCGACCGCTTCCCCGGCATCGGCGAGCTGGAGTGGGAGAACCGGTCGCTGTACCGGGAGTTGGCGCAGCGCTGGAACGTGCGCATCGCGAGCACCCGGGCCCGGATCTCGGCCGTGCTGCCGGAACCGGAGGAGGCCAAGGTGCTCGACATCCCGCGCAACCAGCCGTGCTTCGTGATCGAGGGCATCCCGCGCGACCCCGAGGGCGTCGTGGTCGAAACCGGCCGGTCGATCTACCGGGCCGACCGGTACGAGGTCATCACCCACGTGCAGCACTAGGCGCGGCCCGATCGGGTGGACCCCGCGCTAGCCGCCGGCGGCCAGTCGGGTGCCGCCGACCCCCGAGGCCCGGGCGCGGCGCAGCAGCTCCACCGCGTGCGTCACGAGCAGGTCGCCGGCGGGCGCGTCGAACAGGCTGATCATCGCCTCGTACACGTGCCCCTCGTGGCCCTCCGCGTCGGCCACGTAGCCGAAGTAGCCGTCGCTGTAGCCGACCACCCTGGTCACCGGGAACGGGCTCGCGGCGCGGATGCGCAGGCCGAGCGAGCCGAACAGCTCGACCGGCAGGTGCACCCAGGCGATGTCGCCCAGCGCGACCACGCTCAGCGGCAGGTCGAACGTCGTCGGCAGGTCGACGGGCAACCCCGCCAGGGCCCGCGCGCCCTCCAGCCTGGTCTGCCGGATCCGGTCGGCCGGGCTGTCGCCGCACGGCGTGTCCCGCTCGGCCCGCGTCACGAGCCGCCGCACGTCGTCCCGCCCCGGCGCGCGCCGGGCGGGCAGCGACACGGTGACCCGGTGCACGACGGGCGCGACCGGCGGCAGGAAGCGGGACCGGGAGTCGAGCGCGGTCAGGATGGTGTCGGCCAGCAGCACGCCGATCCGCTCCACCTCGGGGTGGCCGCGTCCGCGCCGGGTGAACCGGGGGCTCGCGTCGCCGGCCGCGCCCTGGAGGAAGCCGACCGTCGGGTGGTCCGGCAGCGCCGAGGTCAGCGCCCGCCGCGTCACGCCCGGCCAGTCCGCCGACCACGTCAGGTTCTCCGGCCCCAGCACGGTCGGGTGGCTCGCGTAGTCGAACAGCAGGCCGTCCACCCGGTCCGGCGTGCCGACCGCGAGCACGCCCGTGGTGTTGTCGTGCGGACCGTCCGGCCGGTTGCGGTTGGTGCCGACGCCGTCCGCCGGCACCGCGCACCAGGCGAGCCGGGACGGTTCGCGGCGGCCGGGCAGCGAGCGCAGCAGACCGTCCACATCGGACATCAGCCGGGACACCAGGTGCTCGTCGCGCGCGCCCGGTATCGCCGGGTGCAGCCGGGTCGTCCACCCCAGCGGCGCGGCGTGCGTGTGCGAGGCGCACACCACCACGCGGTCGGCGGGCACACCGGCGTGCGCGGCGGCGCTCTCGGCGACCAGGTCGACCAGGTTCGCGTCGACGGCCAGCGAGTCCAGGCACAGCCACAGCACGCCGGGGTCCTCGGCCGTGCTCAGCCACAGCGCGCTGACCTCCAGCGCGTCGTGCGACCCGGTGGCGCCGCTGTCGCCGCGCGCGACGTAGCCCGCGAGGGGGAAACCCGGTGGCGGCGTGACGTCCGCCCGTGCGCCCGCGAACAGCAGCTCACCCATCGACGGCGCCCGGCGGCGGTACCCGGGTCATCAGGCTCGTGTGCATCGCGCCCTCGCGGCCGGCCCGCACACCGACCTCGGCCAACTCCCGCGCCCGGTCCGCGCCGCTGGTGATCACCTCGACCAGCATCGGCAGGCTGAGCCCGGTGAGCACCTCGACGTCGTCCCGCCCGGCGGCCACGACCGCGGCCACGTTGTGCGGCGTGCCGCCGAAGACGTCGGTCAGCACCACGGCGGGGGTGCCCTCGTCGAGCACCTTGAGCAGGTGCCGGCGGAAGCCCTCCGGGGTCTGCTCGGGCGGGAGCTCGGCCACCCGCAGCCGCGGCTGCTCGCCGAGGATCAGCTCCACGGCGTCGCGCATCCCGCTGGGTAACGAGCCGTGGCCGGCGAGCACCACGAGCGTCCTGGTCATCTCGCCACCTCCGGGAGGGTCGGTGCGAACCAGCCGAGCCAGCCGAGGGTCACGCCCACGACGGCGACCAGCGCGATGATCCACACCGGCTTGAGTCGGAACTTCTTGATCAGCAGGTAGGTGCCCGCGGTGACCAGCACCGGCAGCAGGTACGGCGCCAGCGCGTCGAGTTGGTGCTGCACCTGGACTTCCTGCGTGGACGCGCGGCCCTGAACGGTCACCTCCTGCCGGTATGTGAGCGTGGTGACGACCTTGACGATCGACGGCACGAACCCGCCGAGCACGATCAGCCCGAGCACCGTCGCGCCCTCGGTGAGCCGCGCGAGCGCGCCGCCCGCGAGCCTGGCCGCGAGCTTGCGCCCCTGCGCGTAGGCCCAGAAGAACTGCCACCGGCGCACCGCGAAGTACGGCACCAGCACCATGAGCGCGGTGAAGATCGGGCCGAAGATGTTGCCCTGCAACGCCCACGACGCGCCGATGGTGAAGACGACGCTGTTGTACAGGGCGAACACCAGCGTGTCGCCGATGCCCGCGAGCGGTCCCATCAGCGCGACCTTCACCCCGTGCGCGGACGACTTCGCGCCCGCCTCCTCCATCGCGACCGCCGCGCCGAGCACCAGCGGTCCGCCGATGAACGGCGAGGTGTTGAAGAACTGGAGGTGCCGCCGCAGTCCCTCGGCGTAGGCCTCGCGGTCCGGGTTCAGCCTGCGCAGCACGGGTTCCATCGCGTAGGCGAACCCGAGCGCCTGCATGCGCTCGTAGTTCCAGGAGATCTGGAACGACCAGAAGTACCGCCAGAACGCGCGGGTCAGGTCGGACCGGGTCAGCGCCCGGTCCGCGGTGGACGAGCCCTCGTCGGGCTCGTGGTCTCCGGGTTCACTGGGCACCGGCCGGTTCCTCCCGCTTCACCGTGAGGTACAGACCCGCGATCGCGAGCCCGAACAGCGCGATGCCGAGCAGCGGCACCTTGAGGTAGGCGAACAGGACGTAGCCGAGGATCGGCAGGAACCACAGGCGCCGCACCGGCATCACGGTCAGCAGCAGCCCGAAGCCGACCGCGGGCAGCAGCGAGCCGGCCAGCGTCATGCCGGCCACGAAACCGGGTGGGATCGAGTCGGTGATCCGCGGCACGAGCCCGCTGGAGGCGGCCCACGCGGCCAGGAACGTCGGTATCGCGCGCACCGCGGCCCACGGGATGAACGCGGTCCAGTGCGTCAGCGCCAGGCCCCTGGCGTCGCCGACCGCCGCGTACCGGTCGGCGCGGTGGATCCAGAACGTCGGCAGGAACCGGCCGATCGGGTCCAGCGCGGCCAGCAGCAGCGCGGCGGGCAGACCGACGCCGAGGCCGACGGCGACCTGCGCGGACAGCGGGCCGGACGCCGAGGCGGCCAGCGCCGTGCCGACGATCGCGCCGGTCTGGTAGTCGGGGATGGTCGCGCCGCCGTAGGAGTACACGCCGAGCGCGGTCAGTTCGAGGGTCGCGCCGACCGCCATGCCGAGCACGGGTTCGCCGACCAGCAGGCCGGCGAGCGTGCCCGCGATGAGCGGTCGGGACGCGAAGATCAGGTTCGGGCCGAGCGCATCGTAGATGCACGCGACGCTGAGCAGGGTCAGCAGCACCGCGGCGAGCACGTGTCCCCCTACAACGACTTCCGATCCAGCAGGGTGATGAAATCGGTGGGCTTGTCGGTCGGCATCAGCTGCGCGACCACCGTGACCCCGGAGTCGGACAGGGCGCGGAACCCGGCGGCCTGCTCCCGGGTGACCGCGACCGACCGGGTGACCCGGTGGAAGTCGCCGCCCGGCTCGGGAGCCGCGTTGCCCACGTTCACCACGGCGGCAGGCAGGCCTTCCCGCACGAGCGCGAAGGCGTCCTCTGCCTGCCGCGCGACGACCAGCACCCGTTCCGCGTCCCTGGTGCGGCAGTACTCCACCGCGTCCCCGATGCCCAGCACCGCAGTCGACACCCCTCGAGCCGACTGTGGCAGCAGCACCCGTTGGAACTCGTCGGCCGCCACCTCGTCGTTCGCCACGACCAGGCGGCCGACGTCCAGGTAGCCGACCCAGGCCAGGGTGACCTGACCGTGGATCAACCTGTTGTCGACGCGGAGTTGGATGACCGGCACGTCGCCCCCCTCCGTTTGCACACCGACAATACTGGTCTAGCCCAGAACTTGTCACGAGCGCCAACCGGGGGACATTGGGCAGGCGTGCGAGGGAGGACAGGGCGTGGACCTGCCTCGATCGGGTGAGGACAGTCGTCACCTGAACAGTGGACGAACGTCGGGTGAGCAGCGTTGCGCAGCGCCGGTTCCGCCGCTGGTCTAGCGCCCGTCGAGGTCGCGCCGCACCGCGCGGGCGGCCCGTTTGCCCGACACCAGCGCGCCCTGGATCGAGCTCGTGTCGCGGTGGTCGCCGCACACGTACCGCCGTGCGCCGACCCGCACGGGTTTGCGCAACGCGTGCGGCGCGGGCATGGCGGGCAGCGCGCGCGGGATCTCGTAGCGGGCGAGCAACTCCCAGCGCCGGGTGTCCGCGGTGTAGAGCCGGGCCAGGTGCGCGCGGACCTCGGGCTCGCCGCTGTGGTCGAGGACGGACGCCTGCACCAACGGCGCGTCCGGCGAGTAGGCGCGCGCCACCTCGGAGACGACGGCCGTGTTGACCACCGGGCCGCCGTGCGCGTCGACGACCAGGGTCGGGTCGCGCAACGGCGCGGTCGGCGGCCGGAAGTACCAGGTGGTCACGCCGTTCCAGCGGGGCGCGGCCACACCGGGCAGCAGGCGGGCCGCGGTCGTGCCGTCGGTGGCGACCACGACGGCGTCGGCCCGCAGGTGCCCGTCGGCGGTGTGCACACCCGTGCCGTCGACCGCGAGCACCTCGACGCCGGTGCGCACGTCGAGCCCGCGCGCGAGCTGCCGGGGCAGTGCGGCCATGCCCCGCGCGGGCAGCGCCGCGCCGCCCTTGGCGAAGCAGCGCCACACCAGGTGGAAGAAGCGGGACGACGTGGTGAGGTCGGCTTCCAGGAACACGCCCGCGAGGAACGGCTTGAGCACCCCGTTGACCGCGCGGTCGGACAACCGCTCCAGCAGGTCGGCGCGCGTGGTCCGGTCGTCCTCGGCGAGGATCGTCTCCGCCGGGCCGAGCCAGTCGCGCGCCGTCATCGTGCCGAGGGCGACCAGGTCGCGGGTGGTGAGCATCCGCTGGCGCAGGAACCCCCGCCACGCCGCGAACCCGGCGCGCGGGTCGGCGAGCAGGTCGTGCCGGCCCGCGTCGTGCACGAACACGCCGGAGCGGAACGGGCACAGGTCCAGCCGCGTGGTGTCGACCTGGCGGACGACCTCGGGGTAGGCGGGCAGCAGGATCTGGAAGCCGCGGTCGAGCGTGACTCCGTCGACCACGTCGGTCCGCACCCGGCCGCCGACGTCGTCGGACGCCTCCAGCACCACCACGTCCAGGTCGCGCAGCTCGCGCGCCGCGCTGAGCCCGGCCAGGCCCGCGCCCACCACCACGACATCCGCCACGATCCGACGCTATCGGTGGATCAGGTCGCCTGCACGACCAGCCAGAGCGCGGTCGCGGCGAGCACCAGCGCGGCCGGCGTGGTGAGCAGTCCGAGCCGGGTGAACTCGCCGAGGTCCGCGCGGTCGTCGTGGTGGTGCAGCACGCGCCGCCACAGCAGGGTGGCGAGCGACCCGACGTAGGTCAGGTTGGGTCCGAGGTTCACGCCGAGCAGCACGGCGAGCACCGTCGGCGTGCTGGTGGCCAGCGGCAGGAGCACCAGCACGGCGGGCAGGTTGTTGATCAGGTTGGCCAGCACCGCGGCCACCGCCGCCGCGCCGAGCAGCGCGACCCAGCCGTCGCCGTCGGGCAGCACGTCCGCGAGCGCGGTCGCGAGTCCGTTGTCCACCACGGCTTTCACCACCACGCCGAGCGCGAGCACGAACGCCAGGAACGGCACCGCGGCGGCGTGCGCGAGACCGCGCGCCGTGGTGTGCCCGCGGCGCAGCGACCGGACCGCGAGTACGACGGCGCCCGCGACGGCCACCCAGACCGGCTCGACGCCGACCGCCGAGGCGAGGGCGAACCCGGCCAGCGTCGCGCCGAGGACCACGAGCACGAACACCGGCACGTCGGGCGCGGGCGCGTCGACCGGTTCGGACGGGCGGCGCAGGTCGTGCCGGAAGAACCACCGGAACACCGCGTACTCGACCGCGACGGCCACCGCCCAGGGCGCCGCCATGAGTCCGGTGAAGTGCAGGAACGTCAGGCCGGTCGCGGTGAACGCGAGCAGGTTCGTCAGGTTGGACACGGGCAGCAGCAGGGACGCCGAGTTGGCCAGGTGCGCGCATGCGTAGGCGTGCGGCTTGGCCGGCACCCCGACCCGCGCGGCGGTGGCGAACACGACCGGCGTCAGCAGCACGACCGTGGCGTCCAGGCTGAGCACCACCGTGACGACGGAGGCGACCGCGAACACCGCGCCCAGCAGCCGCCGGCCGTCACCGCGCGCCACCCGGGCCATCGCGGCGCCGGCCGCCTGGAACAACCCCTCGTCCGCGCACAGCTTCGCGAGCACCAGCACGGCGGCCAGGAACCCGACCACTCCCCCGAGCCTGCCGACCTCGGCCAGTGCCACGGACGGCGACACCGCGCCCACGAGCACGACGATGACGGCGGCGGGCACGGCGGCCACCGCCTCGGGCAGCCCCCGGGGTCGCACCACCGCGAACACCAGGACGACCACCAGCAGCGCGACGGCGAGGGCTTCGATCACGGCACCATCGTGGGCGAGCGCCCGCCGGGACGCCGCCGTGGGGTGCGCTACGGCGCGGTCAGGTACTCGAGGGCGTCGTCCACGAGTTCGCGCAGCGGGCGGTCCGGCTGGTCGAGCCACACGTGGGAGGCGGCGCGGACGGCGGCGAGGAACGTCGCGGCGAGCACCCGGGAACGCAACGCGGCGTTGCCGTCGGGTGGCATGCGCAGCGCGAGGGCGGCGGCGAGGTCGCGTTCCACGACGGCGTAGGCGGCGACCTGGTGGGCGGCGAGGCTCGGGTGACCGCGCAGCAGCCGGCGCTGGGCGGCCCACGCCGGGTCCGGGTGGTCGCTGCGGGCCACGAGTTCGCGCGCCGCGCCGAGCAGCGCCGCGCGGGGCGGCTCGTCGACCGGGCGTTCGTGCACGAGCGCGAGGAGGCGGTGCATCCGGGCGCGCTCGCCGTAGAAGATCGCCTCCTCCTTGTTCGCGAAGTAGTTCGAGAACGTGCGGCGGGACACCGACGCGGCGTCCGCGATCAGCTCGACCGTGATCCGGTCGGGGCCGAACTCCAGCGCCAGGCCCAGCGCCGCCTCGTGCAGCGCCTGCCGGGTGGCGGCCTTCTTGCGTTCGCGCAGCCCCAAAGTCTCCATCGGACTCCAGGGTACGCGGCGTCACAGCTGGATTCTCACTGGGCAAACTTGCACACTGTGCAAGTTGGGTCGATACTTGCTTGGGACAACCAACGAGGGGAGGGCTGCGATGGACAACGACGACCTCGCGGACCGACTGCGTGACCTGCTGCGGGTCGTCCGACTGGTGAAGCAGGTCCGATCCGAACAGCACCCGAGCGTGCCGACCGGCCTGGTCGGCACGTTGACGCTCATCGACCGGATGAGCGCCGACGGGTGCCACGCCAAGGAACTGGCCCTGCGGTCCGGGCTCGACCCGTCCACCGTCAGCCGGGCCGTGGGCGCGCTGGTGGCGCACGGGCTGGTCGAGCGGCGGCTGGACCCCGGCGACCGGCGGGCCAGCGTGCTCGTGGTCACCGACGCCGGTCGGGCCGCGCTGGCGGACGCGCGGTCCTGGTACGGCGAGCTGACGCGGCGGGCCCTCGCCTCGTGGTCACCCGACGACGTCCGCGCGCTGACCACCGCGCTCGGCCGCGTCACGTCCGACCTCGAACGGGCCGCGTGCCCGAACCACCACTTCCAGGAGGCCGCGCGATGAGCGCACCCACCCGCACGGGCGCCGCCCCGATGTCACATCGGCAGATCCTCGAGGCGCTCAGCGGCCTGCTGCTCGTGCTCTTCGTCGCGATGCTCAGCAGCACGGTCGTGTCGACCGCCCTGCCGAAGATCATCGGCGCGTTGAACGGGTCCCAGACCCAGTACACCTGGGTGGTCACCGCCACCCTGCTCACCGCGACCGCGACGACCCCGATCTGGGGCAAGCTCGCCGACCTGTTCGACAAGAAGTTGTTGGTGCAGCTGGCGATCGTGGTGTTCCTGATCGGCTCGATCGTGGCCGGGTTCGCGCAGAGCGCCGGTCAGCTGATCGCGGCGCGCGCGTTCCAGGGCATCGGCGTCGGCGGGTTGCAGGCGTTGGTGCAGATCGTGATCGCGGCGATGATCCCGCCGCGCGAACGCGGTCGGTACAACGGTTACCTGGGCGGCGTGATGGCCGTGGCGACCGTGGGCGGCCCGCTGCTGGGCGGTCTGATCGTGGACACGTCGTGGCTCGGCTGGCGCTGGTGCTTCTTCGTCGGCGTGCCGATCGCGGTGCTCGCGCTGTTCGTGTTGCAGGCGACGTTGAAGCTGACCACCGTTCGACGCGAGGTGAAGATCGACTACCTGGGCGCGACGCTGATCTCGGCCGGCGTGAGCCTGCTGCTGATCTGGATCTCGTTCGTGGACGACTCGTTCGCGTGGGTGTCGTGGGAGAGCGCCCTGATGGTGCTGGGTTCCCTGGCCCTGCTGGCGGCGGCGGTGTTCGTGGAGAAGCGGGCGGCCGAGCCGATCGTGCCGCTGGACATCGTGAAGCGGCGCACGACCGCCCTGGCGATCCTGGCGAGCCTCGCGGTGGGCATGGCGATGTTCGGCGGAGCGGTCTTCCTCGGCCAGTACTTCCAGATCGGCCGCGGCTACACGCCGACGCAGGCGGGCCTGCTGACCATCCCGATGATGGCGGGCGTGCTGGCGTCGTCCATCGTGTCCGGCCGGATGATCACCAAGTCCGGCCGCGTCAAGCCGTTCCTGGTGGTCGGCACGGTCGCCCTGGTCGCGGGTTTCGCCGCCCTGGGCACGATCGACCACGATACGTCCCTGGTGTTCGTGGGCGCGGCGATGCTGTTGGTGGGCATCGGCGTCGGCATGAGCATGCAGAACCTGGTGCTGGCGGTGCAGAACACGGTGCCGTTGCGCGACATCGGCGCCGCCTCCTCCACCGTCGCCTTCTTCCGCTCACTGGGCGGCACCATCGGCGTGTCGGTCCTGGGCGCGGTCCTGGCACGTCGCGTGACGTCCCAGATCACCCACGACCTGGCCGCGGCGGGCTACCCGACCACCGGCGGCGGCGGAGCCAGCAACCTCAACATCACCGCCCTGCCGGAGGCCGTACAACACATCGTCCGCGCGGCTTACGGTGACGCCACGGGCCACATCTTCGTGATCTCGGCGGTCATCGCGGTGGTGGGCGTCGTGGCGACGCTGTTCCTGAAGCCCGTCACCCTTCGGACGAGTTTGGACCTGGACGAGAAGCCGGCCGAGAAGGCGGCTGTGGGCTGATCAGATCGCGGTGGCAGAGGTCGTGGCTCTTCGAAGAGTCACGACTTCTTCCGCCTCGCCGGCCGCAACCCGAAGTGGCTGAGCAACTCCGAGTCCCTCAACAACTTCTCCGCTCGCTTCACAAGGTCCAGGTCGGCGGTTCGCGCGCGTGCCAAACCAGGGTGCGTCGACAGGCCGTAGTGGTCGGATGCCAGCAACGCCAGCAGAGCCGGATCCCCGCCGCGCCTATACAGGTAGTCGACAAGCACGTCCAAGGCAGTCGAGTCAATGGCGCGCGCACGGTGTTCCAACACACGCTCCACCAACTCGATGACGCGGTGATCCGAGCTCGCGTACCCGAATGATTCCTTGAGTCGACTGACATCGACCGCAGTCGTGAAGGTGCCGAACGCGAGAAGTGCGACCAACCAGCGCAGTTGGTGCTCCAAGTCCGCCTCCACCCGCGGAAACGTCGGCGCTGACCGGATCTCCAAGCCCATGAGCACAGTAAGCGCGTGGTCCTGGTCACCGGCCAACTCGGCGTCGAGCACCTCGACGTTCGCCGCGCGCCAATCGAACGATCGAAGCTGTAGGACACCCTGCCGGTTCTGCACCGCTGTGAGCATCGCCTGCCTGCTGTCCGCGCTCAGCCCCGCCCGCCACCCAGCCACCATCGCCGGCCACCCCGGCGGCACTTCCCGAGTGGCGATCAACACACGCAGGAGCACGAGGTTCGCCGAGTAGGCGGCCATGTCCCGCAGGTGGTCCACAGGGGTGGGGCGGTACGCCTCGTACCGCGACCCTCCACGACGAGACCGGTACGAGGCGAGAAGCACATCCAGCGTGGAGGTGATCCGGAGGCGTTCCTCGTCCGGGAGTTCGCCGAGCAGATCCCCCAGGAATCGCGGGATCGACTCCCGTACGGCCAGGGCGTCGTGGGACAGCAAAGCGTGCAGCAGATCGTCGTCGGGGTCCTGGAAGCCGCGGCGGCCGATCGTGCTCGCCGCCGTGTCGCGCAGGACCTCGACCACCTCGCGGGCCACCAGGTACTCGCCGAAGGTGGCGTGGAGGAACTCGTAGCTCTGAGAATTCCTCCCGCCGCCGAGCACCGCCTGTGCGGTGTGGACGAAGAAGAACCGGGAAACGACAGCCTGGGCGGCGTCCTCGATCCGCAGGTGCGACGGACCGTCGGCAAGAGCGGCCAGGTCCGAGCCCAACTCGGAGTCCGAGACGTGCTGCCGGCTGCGGTTGAACATGGCCAGCGCCACGATCGAAAGCCGGTGGATCTGGTCCGCCGGATCACCGGTCACGGGTTTCCCCGACTCGCGCAGTGCGAAGCCTTCCAACAGCCGTCGGTACAGGGTGGTGGTCGACGTCGCGGAGTCGATCGGAGGGAAAGAGGGATCCGCCGAGTACAAGGCGAGCAGCAGAAGGAGTAGCGGTTGGCAGACCAGGTCCGGCTGAGCAGCGGTCGCCTCGAGCGAAAGGGCACGGACCCGACCTCCCCCGATACCGTCGTGGTTGGCGTCGTTCCACCTCGTGCGCCACTGCTCGACCTGGTTCTGGTCGAAGACTTCCAGCCGCACGATCGCGACGTCGGTCGGAACGTCCACCCGATCCGCCACCAGTGTTCGCGACGTTACGACCACGACCACCGGCCTGGACAGTTCGGCCGATCTCCGCTGGAAGTCGACCACCTCGGCGAGGTAGGCGGTCCGGTCCTTCTCCGCAGCCTGCAACAACTCGTCCAGCCCGTCGAGCAGGACAACCACTGTGGTGTCGGGCCGTTCCTCGCACAGCGACGCCCAACCGTGCCGGCCGTGCGAATCCCGGCGCACGGCCTGGTCGACCTGCTCCCACACCGGCGCGTTCGCCGAGACCTGGCGCAGCGGCACGAGCACAGCGGTGAACGAGGACGCGGGCAGCCGCGCGGACACGACCCTAGTCAACAGGCTCTTGCCCGCACCGGGGTGACCGAGGACCACCAGCGGCATCCGGGTCGCTTCAGGTGAGGTGAAGTGGGCGGCCAACAGCAGGTCCAGGTCCCTGTGGAGGCTCTGCTCGCACCAGAACTGTTCGTTCGACACCTGGATTCCAGGAGCCATCCGCACGAGCCGGTAGTGGGGCTGTTGGTAGATCTCCCGCACCGACGGGAACCGCACCCCGCCCGGTTCAGCCCGGGTGGCCTCGTCCACCACCAACGACTCGTCCAGAAGGGGGTGCCTCGTCGGTCCCGGCGCGCCGCCTACGAGCATCAGCAACGATTCCAGTCGCAAGAGCGCCGAATCCCGCACCACGAGCGCCGCCCTGATGTCGTCGCGGAGGCGGTCGATCTCCAGCGGTAACCAATCCTCGTCAGCGGCGAAAGCCACCCACACCGCGAACTCCGGCACCTGCGCCGCCACCCTGAGGTACGCCCATCTGTAGTTGTCCGCGACTGTGGTGGACAGGTCGTCCCTCACTGAGGAATCCCCGACGCTACGGCTTCCGAGCACCGCGTCGATAATTTCGGCGCCCCAGTCCTCCACCAGGGAAACGATGGCGCGGAATCCGCAGGCAGCCCAGGGAATCGGGACCTCCGACCGGAACAGGAACTCCGCTGCCGACTGTGCCATCTTGGGTCGCAGTCGCCCCAAAACGGCGGTGTGGCGCGACAGGAAATCGGCGGCGACGCCGATCAACGCGCTCGCTGCCAACACCGTGTGGGTGGCGGTGATCAACTCGACGCGGCGGTGGCCGACCAGGCGCACGTGAGGATCGGAAGCCGTGGTCCACAGGGTGCGGAGCAGGCTGATGACCTCGTTCTTCCGGTCGACCGAATCCCACGGCGCGAGCACTTCGCGAATCGGGGTTCCACCGCTGATTACGCCACCGAGCATCCGGTCCAGGCGTTCCAGCGCCGCCGGGTGGTGGTGGCCGAGCACCTTCAGCGCGCCCGACAACGTCATCGCGTCGATCAGCCCCATGCACAACCCCACCGTCGGCCGCGGTCTGCCAGTTGGGCGCAGATCCTACGACCTAACAGGGGGACGCGTCCCGCTTCGCCGCCGACAGCGTGTCGGCGGCGGCGAAGCGGCACGGGTCAGTCGAGGAGTTTGGCCCACGCCTCCACGGTCGGGGTTTCGGCCAGGTCCACGAAGGCCACGGTGGCGCCGGCTGCTCGCCAAGCTTCCACCAGCGACATCACCCGGACCGAGTCCAGGCCGTGGTCGAGGAGGTTGTCGTCGTCGGCGATCTCCGACTCCGGGATGTCCAGCACCTGCGCGATCCGGGAACGCACCTCGTCCGTGGTCATGTGGCTCCATTCAGCTCTTCGATCAACCGGGAGGTCGTGGTGGTGACGGCGCAGCGGCCGGCGGCGTAGCGGACGGCCATGTGGTGGTCGGCCGCGGAGAAGTCGGCCACCGCGTCGGCGACGAAGAAGGCCTCGATGTCGTGCATGAAGGCGTCCGCGGCGGTCATCAGGCAGCCGATGTGGGCGTAGATGCCGGTGATCACCAACTGGTCGCGGCCCGTGGTGTCCAAAATGGACTTCAGGTCGGTTCGGTGGAACGCGTTGTATCGCCACTTCGTCAGGCGCACGTCGGTGGCGGACGGCGCGAGCGGGGTGACGATCTCGGCGTCGGTCGGGTCGGCGCCGATGCCCGTGCCCCACATGTCGAGTTGGAGGCCGCGTTGGCGTTCGGTCTGGCCGCCCGGTTGCGCGGAGTACACCACCGGGATGCCGATCGACCGGCAGAGGTCGCGCAGGGATCGGATGTTCGCCACGAGTTCGGTGATCGGCGGGCTGTCCGGCCGGAACGCGTTGACGAAGTAGTTCTGCATGTCGTGCACGAGCAGGACCGCGCGGGACGGCGAGGCGGTCCACTCGACCCGGTTCGCGGGCAGGTCCGCCTCGGTCGGCATCGGGTACGGCTCGATGGTCGGCAACCCCATCTCAACGGCCCTTTCTGTACTCGTCGGCCAGAGCGCGGCGCAGGTCGCGCCGGCTCGTCTTGCCGACACCGGTGTGCGGGAACGCGGCGACCACCTCGACCCGGTCCGGGATCTTGTAGGCGGCCAGGCCGCGCGAGCGCAGGAACGCCCGCAGCGCGGGACCCGTCGGCGCCTCGCCCAGCGGGATCACGAACGCGCACGTCCGCTCGCCCAGGTACTCGTCGGGGATCGCGACCACGGCCGCGTCGTGCACGGCGGGGTGGGCCAGCAGGTGGTTCTCGATCTCCTCGGCCGCGACCTTCTCGCCGCCCCGGTTGATCTGGTCCTTCACCCGGCCCTCGACCACCAGGTGCCCGGAGGGCAGGGCGCGCACCAGGTCACCGGTGCGGTAGAAGCCGTCCGCGGTGAACGACTCGGGCGCCGCGCCGCGGTAGTAGCCGCGGATCGTGTACGGGCCGCGGGTCAGCAACTGGCCGATCTCGCCCGCCGGCACCTCCACGTCGTCCTCGTCCACCACGCGGACCTCGTCGTCCGGCGAGATCGGCCGACCCTGCGTGGTCACGACCAGCTCGTCGGGATCGTCGGACCTGGTGTAGTTCACCAGCCCCTCGGCCATCCCGAACACCTGCTGCAACCGGCACCCCAGCTCGCCGCGAACCCGGGCCGCCGCCTCCGCCACGAACTTCGCGCCACCGACCTGGAGAACGTCCAAAGAGGACAGGTCGTGGTCGTGCCGGGCGGGCGAGGCCATCCACTGCAACGCGACGGGCGGTACGACGCCGGTGGTCGTCACCCGCTCGGCCGCGATGAGCGGGAACGCCACGTCGGGGCTGGGCGCGGGTGCCAGCACGATCCGGCCGCCCGCGTGGAGCACGCCCAGGATCCCCGGCGAGGACATCGGGAAGTTGTGCGCGATCGGCAGCGCCACCAGGTAGACGGTGTCCGGCGACAGCTCGCAGATCGCGGCGCTTTCCCGGACGCTGTACAGGTAATCGTCGTGCGTGCGCGGGATCAGCTTCGGCACGCCCGTGCTGCCGCCGGACAGCTGGAGGAACGCCGGCTCGTCGGACCGCAGCTCGGGCAACGAGCCGGAGTCGCACGGCACGTCGGCCAGCGCGGTGTGCTCGCCCGGGTCGTCGCCCAGCACCAGCACGAGCGCCAACGACGGCACGGCCGCGCGCACCTGCGCGGCCAACGAGCGGAAGTCGAACCCGCCGACCTCGGCCGCCACCACGTAGCCGAAGGCGTCGGTGATCCGGCAGAACTCGGAGATCTCGGCGAACCGGTGCGACGGCAGCGCGAACACCGGCAGCGCGCCGGCGCGGAACAGCCCGAACACCACGGAGGTGAACTCGGCGACGTTCGGCAGCTGCACCACGACCCGGTCACCGGGCCGGATCCCCTGCCGCCGCAAGCCGAACGCCATCCTGGTGGCACGGTGGTCCAGCTCGGCGTAGGTCCACCGGCGGTCGCCGTCGACCACCGCGACCCGGGAGCCGAACGCGGCGGCGCGCGCCGCCAGGAAGTCGCCGAACGTCTCGCCGGTCCAGTACCCCTTGGCCCGGTACCGGGCGGCGAACTCGGCGGGGAAGGGTGTCCAGGTCACGCCGTCTCCCGCAATCCCAGCGCACCCAGGAAGGTGCGGAACTTCGCACTGGTTTCGGCCAGCTCGGACTCGGGCGTGGAACCGGGCACCAGACCCGCGCCGGCGAACAGCCGCAGCCTCCGGTCGGCCACCTCGCCGCAGCGCAGCGCCACGACCCACTCGCCGTCGCCGCGGTCGTCGGTCCAGCCCACGACACCGGTGTAGAAACCGCGGTCGAACGGCTCCAGCTCGTCGATCAGGTCGCGGGCGGCCTGCGCCGGCACCCCGCACACGGCGGGCGTCGGGTGCAGCGCCCTGGCCAGCTCCAGCGCCGTCGGCGAACCCCGGAGCACGCCGGTGACCCTGGTCGACAGGTGCCACATCGTCCTGGTGGGCAACAACTCCGGCGTTTCCGGCACGGTCAGCCGGGCGCAGAACGGCGCGAGCCCGTCGGCGACCGCCTGCACCACCAGCGCGTGCTCGCGGCGGTCCTTGGCCGACGACAGCAGCTCGGTGGCGTTGCGGCCGTCCTGCTCGGGGTCCGCGGCACGGGGCCGGGAGCCCGCCAGCGGGTTGGACACCACGGCGTCACCCACCCGGCGCACCAGCAGTTCCGGGCTGGTGCCGACGAGCGTGCTGCCGCCGAGGTCCGCGGCGAAGGTGTAGCCGCGCGGGTCGCGGGCGGCCAACGCGGTCAGCACCTGGCGGACGTCGATCCGGTCGGCGGCGGTGAGGTCGAGGGCACGGGCCAGCACGACCTTGCTCAGCTCGCCCGCGTCCATCAGCTCGACCGCGCGTCGCACGCCGGAGGTGTAGGCGTCCGCGTCGGTCCGCTGGTCGAGCCACCGGTCACCGGACGGCGCCGAGGTCGGCAGGTCGACGGTGTGCAGGGGCGCGCCGCAGCGCAGGACGAGCGGCGAGGTGAGGCGGGCGGGCCGGTCGGGGTGGAACGGCAGCGCGCCGACCACCACGGAGCCGGACGCGGCGTCGGCGGCGGGTGCACCCGCGTCCTCGGCGACGAGCACGCCGGCGGGTGAGGCGAAGAAGAACCCGCCCTCGCGGTAGGTGTCGAGGTCGGACAGGGCGGTGGGGGTGTCGGCGGCGAGCACCGGGTCGCTCCGTTCTGGGAGGGGTCAGGCGCGGAGGGTCGCGCCACCGTCCACGTAGAGGTTCTGCATGGTGATGTGCCGGGCCCGCGCGGAGGCCAGGAAGACCACGGCGTCGGCGATGTCGGACGCGTCCGCGATGCGGCGCAACGGGATTCCGGCCTTGAAGGTCGCGAGGTCGCCCGCGACGACGCGGTCCGGCGCGTCGTCGGAGGTCCACAGCGCGCGTTGCATGTCGGTGTCGGTCGACCCGGGCGAGACGACGTTGCAGCGGATGCCGTGCTCGGCCAGCTCGAGGCCGAGGCACCGGGTGAAGTGCAGCGAGGCGGCCTTCGACGCGGCGTAGGCGGCCATGTCGGTGCGCGGCACGCCGGCCGCGTTGGAACCCACCGTGACGATGGAGCCCCTCTTCCGGGGGACCATCCGTCGGGCGACGGCTCGGGACACCCGGAACACCCCGTCGGTGTTGACGGCGAACGTGGCCCGCCAGTCCTCGTCGGTCGTGTCCAGCGCGCGGGCGGGCCGCAGCACACCCGCCACGTTGACCAGCACGTCGATCGGGCCGAGCGTGTCCTCGACCTCCCCGACCACCCGGACCACCGCGTCCGGGTCGCTCACGTCCAGCACGAGGTCGGTGCCCGCGAGGTCGACACCGGCCACCTTCGCGCCCTCGTCGGCCAGCGCGGCGGCGACGGCGGCCCCGATGCCGCGGCCGGCCCCGGTCACCAGTGCGACCGCTCCCGCGATCCCACGATCGGCCATCTTGTCACTCCCGGTAGGCGCGTGAAACCTGGTTGCCACACTATAGGGTATTTAGGTAAGGCTAACCTATATGAGCACTGGTGGGCCTGCCTACACTCGGCGCTGTCACCCGCGGCCGGACCGCCACTCGCGCGCCAGCAACCAGGCCAGGTAGACACCGCCGACGGCGCCGGTCACCACGCCCACCGGCAACTCGCCCGGCGAGGTCACCCGCTGCGCCACCAGGTCGCTGATCAGCAGCAGCGCGCCGCCGAGCAGCCCGGCGGGCAGCAGTCCCGGGCCCGGCGACCCGGTCAGCCTGCGCGCCACCTGCGGCGCGACGAGCGCGACGAACGCCACGGGTCCCGCGCACGCGGTGGCCACGGCCGTCAGCGCCACGGCGACCACGATCAGCGCCAGCCTGGCCCGCTCCACCCGCACGCCGAGCCCGGTGGCGCCCGCGTCCCCGATGTCCAAAATGGACAGCACGCGGCCGAGCACCACGGCGAGCGGCACCAGCACCGCCACCGCGACGGCCATCAGCACGGCCTCCGGCCAGCGCCGTTCGAAGAGGCTGCCGACGATCCACACGGTGGCCGCGCGCGCGTCGTTGAGGTCCGCACGGGTCACGAGGTAGTTGTTGAACGCGATGAGCATCGAGCTGACCCCGATGCCGACCAGCACCAGCCGGTACCCGTGTGCGCCCCGGTTGAGCGCGAGCAGGTAGACCACGGCCGCGGCGAGCAGGCCGCCGACGAACGCGCCGGCCGCGGTCTGCGTCGTGCCGCCGCCGAACACCAGCAGCACCAGCACCGCGCCGGTCGACGCGCCCTGGCCGAAGCCCACGATGTCGGGGCTGCCCAACGGGTTCCGGGTCAAGGACTGGAACACCGCGCCGGACACGCCCAGCGCCACACCGACCAGGACCGCGGTCAGCGCGCGGGGCAACCGGCGGCGGGTGACGAACAGCTCGGCCATCCGCGACCCGTCGCCGAACACCGCTGTGAGCGCGTCGGACAGCGGCACGGGGTAGTCGCCGAGCATCATCGCCGCGCCCAGCGCGCACGCCGTGACCACCAGCAGGGCCAGGCACACCCACAGGGTCCGGGCGTGCAGCCGGAACGAGACGCGTTCACCGAACAACCGCACCGTCGTCACAGCTGCACCACCCGACGGCCGCGCACCAGCGCGACGAACACCGGCGCGCCCAGGAACGCCGTCACCAGACCGGCTTCGAGCTCGCTCGGCGGCAGGACGACCCGGCCGAGCACGTCCGCGCCCAGCAGCAGGCACGGCGCGAGCAGCGCGGAGTACGGCAGCACCCAGCGCTGGTCCGCGCCGACCAGCCGGCGCGCGATGTGCGGCACGGTCAGGCCGATGAAGGAGAACGGGCCGGCGGCGGCGGTCGCGGCGCCGCACAGCAGCGTGATCGAGACGGCCGCGGTCAACCGGACCTTGCCGAGGTTCGCGCCGAGGGCCTTGCTCGTCTCGTCGCCGAGCGCGATCACGTTCAGCGGCCGGGCGAGCAGCAGCCCGACCACGATGCCGACGACCAGGAACGGCGCCACGCGCGTCAGCACGTCCAGGTCGCGGCCCGCGAGACCGCCGACGATCCAGAACCGGAACTGGTCGAGCGCCTTGTCGTCGGCCAGCTGCACCGCGTAGGTGTAGGCGACCAGGACCGCGCTGATCGCGGTGCCCGCCAACGCCAGCCGCACCGGTCCGCCCGCGCGTCCCGTGGTGCCCAACAGGTACACCACGAACGCCGCTCCGGCCGCGCCGACGAACGCGAACCAGATGTACTCCAGCGGGCTCGACAGCCCGAAGAACGCGATCGCGGACACGACGGCCGCCGCCGCGCCGCTGTTCACCCCGAGCAGACCGGGGTCCGCCAACGGGTTGCGGGTCAACGACTGCATCAGCGCGCCCGCCAGGCCCAGCGCGGCGCCGACCAGGATGCCCAGGATCGTGCGCGGAACCCGTTGTCCCACCACGACGAGCGCGTCGTAGGAGCCGTCGGGGTGCAGCAGCACGTCCACGACGGTGCCCAGTGGCACGGACCGCGCGCCGACCGCGATGCTCAGCAGCGCGAACAGCACCAGCACCGCCGTGCACAGCACCAGGCCGGCGGCCCTGGTCAGCACGTCAGCACCCGCGCGAACTCCGTGAACAGCTCCGCGTAGACGGCGTGGTCGAAGGCGTGCCACCGATCCGTCCACGTGTGTGCGCCCGGCACGTCAACCCCTTCGTCGAACACCAGCACCACATCCGCGTCCGGTTTCTCGTCCAGCGGCCGACGACCGGCCGGCGCGAGCCGGACACCCAACTCCCCCAGCGTGACCAGCCACGGGTACCGCTCCGGCTCGACCACCGCGAGCCGGCCGTGCCGGGCGAACGCGAACCCCACCGACCGCGTCGAGCCGGCCGCGCGCACCCGCTCCTTGGCCTCCTCGTACGCCGCCACCGCGGCCGGGTCCGGCCTGGCCGCGCCCAGTGCCGCGGCCAGCGCGCCGACCTCGGCGAACAGCGCGTCCAGCGACTGACCCGGCGCTTTGAGCGTGAGCCCGACGGCGGGCAACGCCGTGTCGCCCAACGACATCAGGGTCGCGCCGTGCGTCCGGTCCACCACCAGGTCGACGTCGTGCAGCAGCTCCAGTCGCGGCGTCGGATCGTCCACTGTGTCCAGTCGACGCACGCCGCGCGCGGAGAACCCCACGGCGGACAGGCAGTCGTCGGCCGGGTTCTCGCCCAGCGCGGCCGCGATCGGTCGCACGCCGGCGGCCCACAGGGTGGAGGTGGCCAGGAGGTCGACCACCGCCACCCGCTCGGGCCGACGGGGCAGGGTCAGCTCGACCCCGCGCCCGTCGGTGTACCGCCACACGCGCTTCTCCCCCGGGTGCCGCGATGCTAGGCCTTGCCGAGCGCCTTGCGGATGTCGTCCAGCACGATGCCCGCCGCGACGGGGCCACCGCGCGAGGTCCACGGCACGCCGTCGACCGTCACGACGTGCTTGTCCTTCACGGCCTTGAGCTGCGTCCAGGTCGGGTTCTGCTCGGCCTGCGCCAGCGCGGACGCGCCGTCGGAGTTGAGCGTGCCCAGGAACAGCCAGTCGGCGTCGAGCACGTCGAGCTTCTCCAGGCTGACCGGCTCGGACGGCCCGGTGCCCTCGGTCTGCTGACCCTGCGGGCGCTTGAGGCCGAGCTCGGAGACGATCGTGGACGCGAAGTGCTGCTTCTGGAGGTACGACGGCCCCTGCGGGTTCCAGCGGACCAGGCTGACCTCGGCGGTCGCGTTGGCGCCCAGCGCGTCCTTGGTCTCCTTGACCTTCTTGTCGTAGTCCTTCAGCACCTCGTCGGCCTTGGCCGACAGGTTCAGCGCGGCGGCCACGCCCTTGAGGCTGGCCTTCCAGTCGTCCTTGACCAGGCTGGTGATCACCACCGGCGCGATCGCGTTCAGGTCGGCGATCTGGGCCGGGTCCGGCTCGATGAAGTGGCCGTAGAGGATCACGTCCGGCTTCGGGTTCAGCGCGGCGATGGCCTCGACGTCCGGCTCGGTGATCTCGCCGACCAGCTTGACGTTCGGCACCTTCGCCGACAGGTAGCCCGCGACCGTGTCGCCCTGCCGGGACTTGCTGGCGCCCACCGGCGTGACACCGAGCGCGATCGCCGCGTCCAGGTCGGTCTCGGCCAGCGCCACCACGTTCTTCGGGTTCGCCGGGACCGTGACCTTGGCGCCGGAGGCGTCGGTGATCTCGCGCGGACCGCTGTCCTGCGCGGCCGACGAGGGCGCCGCCGAGGTCGACGTGCTCGCGGCGTCGCCGGGGCTGCACGCGGTCAGGGCCAGCGCACCGGCCAGCACGGCGCCGACCAGGTTTCTACTGCGGAACATCGTTCTCCCAACGGATACGGGCGGGAAGCGACTGCACCTTAACCCACACTAAGGGGAGCCTTACCTAATGAGTGGGATAACTTTTCCGCATCGCCGCGCCGAGATCGGCCGCCGTCGCGACGACGGTCGCCTCCGTCGGGCCGTAGGTGTTGATCAGCTCGACGCCGGGCGCGGTGGATCTCCACTGGTCGACGCGGGTGCCGAGGGCGGCCTCGCCCCCGATCACCACCGCCCGCACGGACTCCGGCACGGGCGTGCCGCCGGCCACGACGTGTGCCACCTCATGCCAGAACGCCGTAGGCAGGTCCAGGAACGTGATGTGGGCTTCGTCGCACGCGCGCAGGAACCCGTCGACCGACGCGGTCATCTCGTCGGTGCGCAGCACGAGCGTCGCGCCCGCGCAGAGCGCGACGAACACCTCCTCCACGCTGGCGTCGAAGTGCAGCGCGGCGAACTGGAGCACCCGGTCCGCCGCGGTGACCCCGTACCGGGCGGTGGCGGCGCGCACGAAGCCCGCCAGGGCCTTCCGGGTCACCAGCACGCCGTTGGGCCGTCCGGTCGAACCCGAGGTGTGGATGACGTAGGCCAGGTGGTCGGGCGTGACGGCACCCTCGCCCGAGGACCGTCCACTGAGGACCAGCCCGTCGCCGATCACCAGGTGCGCCGCGTCGTACACCGGTTTCGTCCGCTCGACCGGCGCGTCCGGGTCCACCGGCACGTACGCCGCGCCCGCGAACAGCACGCCGAGCAGCGCGGTGATCGTCTCCAGCCGACGGCCGGAACCCAGTGCCACCAGCACGTCCGGTCCCGCGCCGCGCTCGCGCAGCCGGGCGGCCAACGCGTCGGCCTCGGCCACCAGCTCGGCGTAGGTCAGCGTCGCCTCGCCGCGTTCGACCGCGATCGCCTCGGGCCGTTCGGCGGCCCGGGCCCGGATCAGGTCCACCACGTCCGGCGCGGGCGGTTGTGGTTGATAGGCCACGACGGCGGTGTCCGCCAACGGGAGGCGGCCGATGGGCCGTTCGGGCGTGCGGACGGCCTCGTGCAGCAGGCGCGTCAACCGGTCCCGGTGCCGGTCGAGCTCGTCCTGGTCGTACAGCGCGGGGTTGCCGTCGAGCTCGACGCTCAGGCCCGCGCCGTCGGAGAAGTCCCGGACGCCGATCGCCAGGTCCTCCACCGGGCCGGCGGCGAGGTTGCGCATCCGGCCGGGGTGCCCGCCGAACCGCAGGTCGTTGTCGAACGGCATGACGTTGACGACCGGGCCGAACAGCTTGCGGTTGCCGCCGACCAGCGACAGGTCGCGGCGGATCTGCTCGTGCCGGTACCGCTGGTGCGGCCGGGTGCGGCGGATCTGCGCGGCGACCTCGCGGGCCAGCTCGGGCAGCGTCGCCGCCGAGGACACCGGCACCCGCAGCGGCACGATGTTCATCACGATCGCGGGCACCCGCAACAGCGGCGTGCCGAGGCGGCCCATCACCGGCAGGCCCAGCACGACCTCCTCCGCGCCGGTCGCCCGGTGCAGGTACGCGGCCACCGCGGCGGTGACCAGGTCCGGCCACCCGACGCCCTCGGCCTTCGCCAGCGCGCGCAGGTCCTCCGCCGCGACCCGGGTCACCGCGCGCACGGTGTGGTCGCCGATGCCCGCGAGCCGGTCGACCAGACCGGGCGGCTCGGGCAGGTCGGCCAGGTAGTCGGCCCAGAACGCGGCGTCCGCGGCGTGCTTCGGTGAGTCCACATAGGACTGCTCGACGTCCAGCACCTTCCCGAACGGGCCGAACTCGGTGCCGCCGCCGTCGGTGTAGAGGTCGGCGACCCGCCTGGCCAGCAACGAGAACGCGTAGCCGTCGACCGCGATGTGGTGCACCCGCTGGTGCCACACCCACCGGTCGTCGGCCAGTTTCAGCAGCGCCTGGGCGAACAGCGGACCGGTGGCCAGGTCGACCGGCAGGCGCACGTCGGCGCGCATCCAGTCCTCGGCCGCCGCCAACGGGTCCGGCGCGCCGGACAGGTCGAGCACCGGGAACGGCCAGTCGACCGGGTCGTGCACCTGCCGGGGTTCCTCGTGCTCCAGGAAGAACCGGGCGTGCAGCGACTGCGCCTCGGCCACCGCCGCGCGGACCGCCGGCTCGAACCGGCCGGCGTCGACCGGTCCTTCGACCAGCACGTAGTCGGCCGTGTTGTACACCGGGTTGGCCGGGTCGAGCTGCTGCCCGAACCAGATGGAGGACTGGGCCGCGGACAGCGGCAGGCTCGCGGTCATGACTGGCACTCCCGGTGCAGGATCGGCCCGATCACCGCGAGGGCGCCGGGGTCGGTCATCTCGTCGTGGGTGGCGTCGACCTCGACGACGCGCACCCGGCCCACGTACTCGTCCCAGCGGGCCGGGGTGAACGCGGGCTCGGGCTCCTCGCGTGCCGCGGTGAACAGCAGGAGTTCGCCGTCCACCACACCGAGTTCGGCGCCCGCCACCTGGTCGGCCGACGCGAGCAGGTTGTCCAGCACGGCGTTCAGCGCGACCCGGTCCAGGCCGAGCGAGCCCTGCTCGTGGACCAGCTCCACCACCAGGTCCCGATCGTCCACATCGGACGATTCGAGGCCTGCCATGTGCAGCAGGAACCGGGTGGCGTCGGCCACGTCGGTGCGCTCCGGGCCGCCGGGCGGGTAGGCGTCGAGCATCGCCAGCAGCGCGACCCGCTCGCCGTCCGCCTGGAGCAGGCTCGCGATCCGGTGCGCCACCAGGCCGCCGAGCGAGAAGCCCAGCAGGTGGTACGGCCCGTGCGGCTGGACCTCGCGGAGGTGCGCCAGGTACTCCCGGGCCATCTCCTCCACCGACGGCGGCGCGCCGGGCGTGCTCAGCGTGCGGGCCTGCAACGCGTACAGCGGTCGGTCGGGCAGGTGCCGGGCCAACCCGGCGAACGACCAGCCGAGCCCCGCCGCCGGCGGCAGGCAGAACAGCGGCGCCGCGCTTCCCCTCTCCCGCAACGGGAGCAGCGTGCGCACGGCCGCGGCCGGGTCCTGCACCTCGGCCAGCCGGGCGGCGAGCGCGGCGGGCGTCGGACAGGCGATCAGGTCCGGCAGCGCGATCGTGCGGCCGAGCGCCTGACCCAGTGCCGCCTGCAACCGCACCACCAGCAGGGAATGACCGCCCAGCGCGAAGAAGTCGTCCGACAGCCCGACCTCCGGCAGCCCCAGCACCTCGGCGTACGCGACGCACAGCAGCCGCTCGACCGGGGTGCGCGGCGCGCCGCCCTTCGCGCCCGCGTCCGGCGCCGGCAGCGCGCGCCGATCGAGCTTGGCGTTGGGCGTGAGCGGGAAGCTCTCCAGCACCACGATCGCGCCCGGCACCAGGTGTTCGGGCAGCAGCTTCGCCACGTCCCGGCGCACCTGCGCGGGGTCGAGGTCGCCGACCACGTACCCGACGAGCTGCTTGACCCGGTCCTCGCGCAGCACCACCGCGGCCTGACGCACGCCGGGCAACGTGGCCAGCGCGTTCTCCACCTCGCCCGGCTCGACCCGGAACCCGCGCAGCTGCACCTGGTCGTCGGTGCGGCCGTGGAAGTCCAGGTCGCCGGTGTGCCGCAGGCTGACCAGGTCACCGGTCCGGTAGAGCCGGGATCCGGGCGGCCCGAACGGGTCCGCGACGAACCGCAGCGCGGTCAGGTCCGGCCTGCCGTGGTAGCCGCGGGCCAGTCCAGGCCCGCCCAGGTACAGCTCGCCGGGCACGCCGACCGGCACCGGGCGCAGGGCCGCGTCCAGCACGTACGCCCTGGTGCCCGGGTCCGGCACGCCGATCGGCACCTTGGTGCCGTGCCAGTCCTGGTGGTGCCGCCACAGCGTCGAGTTGACCGTGGCCTCGGTGGGGCCGTACGCGTCGTGGAAGCGGACCGTGCCGCCCCAGCGGTGCACCAGGTCGGGTGTGACGGCCTCGGTGCCGCACAACAGGGTCGCGCCCGTCGGCAGCGCGCACTCCTCGGGCAGCGCCCCCAGCACGGCGGGCGGCAGCGCGAGGTGCGTGACACCGGTGGCCGCGATGTAGTCGGTCAGCTCGGCGGAGGCGACCCGGCGGTGCGCCGGCACGACGACGGCCGTGCCGCCGACCAGGATCGCCATCGCCCACTCGAAGAACGCCAGGTCGAAGCTGATCGACGCGAACAGCAGCACCCTCGACTCCGGCGTGACGTCCAGCGACCGGGTCGCGGTGGCGACCAGCGCCGGCACGCCCTCGTGCGTCACGACGACGCCCTTGGGCACACCCGTCGAACCGGACGTGTAGATCACGTACGCCGGGTGCTCCGGCCGCAGCCCGTGATCGGGCTCGACGGCGGGCGCCGCGTCCCAGCGGGCCCGGAACTCCGGGTCGTCCAGCGCGAGGCCGTCGACCGCTCCGTCCGAAGTGGACAGCACGACGACCGGACGAGCGTCGGCCACCAGGTGCTCGATCCGCTGCCGCGGGTAGTTCGGGTCGATCGGCAGGTAGGCCGCGCCGGACCGCAGCACGCCCAGCACCGCCACCACCATCTCGGCGGTGCGCGGCAGCGCGAGGCCCACCGTGCTCTCCGGGCCCGCGCCCAGTTCGGCGAGCACGTGCGCCAGCTTGGCCGACCGCTCGTCCAGCTCGGCGTAGGTGAGCACCTCGTCCTCGCACACCACCGCGACGGCGTCCGGCCGGGTGCGGGCGTGCGCGGCGAACAGCTCCGGCACGGTCCGCACCGGGTCGTCGACCTCGTTGTCGTTGAACGATTCCACGACCTGCGTCCGCTCGGCCGGCGTGAGCAGCGAGAGCCGCCCGACCGCGACGTCCGGCCGGTCGACCACCTGCTCCACCACGGCGTGCAGCCGCGCGGCGAGCGCGCCCATCTCCTCGGCGGAGAACACGTCCGACCGGTAACCCAGTTGCAGCACCAGGTTCACGCCCGGCAGCACGGACAGGCTCAGCGGGTAGTGCGTGGCGTCCTGGTCGACCGCGCCGGTCACCCGCACGCCGGCGAACTCCTCCGCCGCCGCGTCCGGGTCGAACGGGTAGTTCTCGTACACCGCCAGCGTGTCGAACAGCTCGCCGATCTCGGCCAGTCCCACGTGCTGGTGGTCCAGCAGCGCCGACTGCTCGGCCTGCACCCGCACCGCGAGGTCGGCCACCGACTCGGCCAACCGGAGTCGCACGCGCACCGGCACGGTGTTGATGAACAGGCCCACCATGTCCTCGACGCCGGGCAGCTGCGGCGGCCGGCCGGACACCGTGGTGCCGAACACCACGTCCGTGCGACCGGTCAACCCGCCGAGCACCAGCGACCACACCACCTGCACGACGGTGTTCGCCGTCACGCCGGTGGTCCGCGCCCAGCGGTCCAGCCGCGCGGTCAGCTCGGTCGACAGCTCGACCGACACCTGGTCCGGGCGCAGCGGCTCGCGGTCGCCGGGCGGCGCGACCAGCGTCGGCCCGTCCACATCGGACAGTGCCGAGCGCCACGCGGCCAGCGCGCGGTCGTGGTCCTGCTCGGCCAGCCAGCGCAGGTAGTCCCGGTACGGGGTGCGGCGCTCCGGCCGCTCCCCCGCGTACCGGGTGAACAGCTCGCGCACCAGCAGCGGCGTCGACCAGCCGTCCAGCAGCAGGTGGTGGTTGGTCACCAGCAGCCGGAACCGCTCGGAACCCAGGCGCACCACCGTGATCCGCAGCAACGGGGGCAGCGCCAGGTCGAACCGCGCCTTGTCCTCCTCGGCCGCGTCGGGCGAGTCGGTCACCCGCCACCAGCCGGCCACCCGCTCCGGCACGACCGACACCACGCGGCCGCTCGGCGCGGTGCGGAAGCCGGCACGCAGGTTCGGGTGGTCGCGCAGCAACCCCTCGGCGGCGGCGCGCAGCCGGTCGAGGTCGAGCGGACCGGCGAGGTCCAGCGCGAGTTGCACCGTGTAGACGTCCGGGCCGCCCTCGTGGTCGAGCAGGGCGTGGAAGTACAGGCCCTCCTGCAACGGCGTGGCGGGCCACAGGTCCTGCACGCCCGGCGAGGCGAGCGCGTCCACGTCCTGCTGGGTCAACGCCACCAAGGGGAAGTCCGACGGCGTGTGCCCGCCACCGGTGTCCGCCGCCAGCACCCGCACCTCGCGGGCGAACGCGTCGGCCAGCTCGCGCGCCCGGTCGTCCGGGAGCACCCGGGAGGGCCAGGAGAACGTGGCGACCAGCTCACCCGCGACGTCCTCGACGTTCACCTCCAGCACGTGCGTGGCCGGCATGTCCGCGTCCGCGCCGCCGGTCAGGTCGGCGCTCTCCGGTGCGGCCGACCACACACCCTCCGGCGCGCTCGTCGCCTTGCCCAGGTAGTTGAACGCGATCTGGGCGCGGGACGCGGGAAGCCGGTCGCCCAGCAGCCCGAAGCCGATCGCGGACGGCGTCGCGCGCACCTGTTCCTTGACCGCCTGGAGACCGCGCCTGCCGTCCAGCCGCACCGGGTGCACGGTGGTGAACCAGCCGACCGTGCGCGAGGTGTCCAGCCCGAGGTCGGCCCGACCGTGCCCCTCGAGGTCGACCAGCACCGGCCCGGTCGGCCGGACCGCCCTGGCCAGCGCGGTGAGCAGCACGTCCTCGACCCGCGCGTGGTACGCCGCGACGACACCGGTCGGCGTCGGACCCGCCGACACCTTCAGGTGGCTCATGGTCGCGGAGGTGTCCCTCGTCGGGTCGAGCGCGTCGAACAACGGCTCGGCGTCGGCCAGAACCCCGTGCCAGTGCGGCAGTTCCACGCTCACGTCGAGGTCGCGCAGGTGGTGCGCCCAGCGCCGGAACGACGCGCTCGGCGGCGGCAGCTCCTCGCCGCGGCACGCGGCCGCCAGGTCCGGCACCAGGATCCGCCACGACACCTCGTCCACCACCAGGTGGTGGATCACCAGCAGCAGCCGGCCCGGCGTCGCCACCGCGCGCAGCAGCACACCACCGGCCGGGTCGAGCGCGGCCTGCGCCAGCTCGGCCTCCGCCTGCCAGTCGGCCTTCTCCAGCCACCGCACCGGGATCTCGCCGGGACGGGACACCACGAGCGTGCGGCCGTCGAGTCGACCGGCCAGCACCGGGTGCGCCGCGACGACCTGCCGCAACGCCGTCCGCAGCACGTCCTCGGTCAGGTCCTCGGGCGTGCGCAGCAGCACCGCCTGGCTGAACCCCCCGACACCGGCCGGGAGGTCGAGCAGCCACCGCATGATCGGGGTCGGCGGCACCTCGCCGAACGGCTCGTCCGGTTCCGCCACGACGACCGCGTCGCTCGCGATCGCGGCCAGCGCGGCGGGCGTGCGGTGGTCGAACACCTGGCGCGGCGTGAGCACCACGCCCGCCGCGCGCGCCCGGCTGACCAGCTGGATCGACACGATGCTGTCGCCGCCCAGGTCGAAGAACCCGTCGTCGACGCCGACCCGCTCGACCCCGAGCAGGTCCGCGAACAGCCCGCACAGCACGGTTTCCGCCTGGGTGGTCGGCGCGCGGTAGCCGGCGGTCGACCACCGCGGCGCGGGCAGCGCGGCCCGGTCCACCTTCCCGTTGGGCAGCAGCGGCAGCGCGTCCAGCACCACGACCGCGCTCGGCACCATGTGCTCGGGCAGCACCCGCGCGGCGTGCGCGCGCACCGCGTCGGCGGACGCGGAACCCTCGACGTAGCCGACGAGTCGACCGTCCAGCACCACGACCACCGCCTGCCGCACGCCGTCGTGACCGCTCAGCGCGGCCGCGACCTCGCCCGGTTCGATCCGGTAACCCCGCACCTTCACCTGGTCGTCGGCCCGCCCGAGCAGCTCGAGGCCGTTCGTGGTCCACCGGGCCAGGTCGCCGGTGCGGTACAGGCGGTCGCCCGGGCCGCCGAACGGGTTGGCCACGAAGCGCTCCGCGGTCGCGCCCGGTCGGCCGAGGTATCCCCGGGCCAGGCCGGGACCGGCCAGGTACAGCTCGCCGGGAACACCGGTCGGCACCGGGCGCAGCGCCGCGTCCAGCACGTGCAGCGACGTGCCCGCCACCGGGGTGACCGTGCCGTCGACGTGCCGGTCGTAAGCGTCCACTGTGTACTCGGTGGGACCGTAGAGGTCGTGCACCACGACGCCTTCGGCCTGGCCGAGCGCGCGCCACAGCGACTCCGGCACGGCCTCGCCGCCGACGCACAGCACGGCGGGCGGGTCGGCCAGCAGGCCGCGCTCGACCAGCTGTGCCAGGTAGGACGGGGTGAAGTCCAGGTGACCGAGGCCGCGTTCGGCGACCAGCGCGAGCACCCGGTCCGGGTCCCGGTACGTGTCGCCGTCCAGCACGTGCAACTCGTGGCCCGCCAGCAGCCACAGGATCGGGTCCCAGGACGCGTCGAAGGCGAACGACGCGGTGTGCGTGACCTTGATCCGCTCGGCGGTGAACACGGACGCGCGGTGCGACGCCAGCAGGTTCGCCAGCGCCCGGTGCTCGACCACGACGCCCTTGGGCCGCCCGGTCGAGCCGGACGTGTGGATCGCGTACGCCGCGCTGCCCGGCCGCACCTCCACCCGCAGCCGTTCGGCGGGCAGTTCCGGCAGGGAGTCCAGGCGCAGCACGGGGTTCGCGTCCGCGAGCACCTGTGCGATCCGCTCGGCCGGGTAGTCCGGGTCCACCGGAAGCACGGCAGCGCCCGACTTGAGCACGCCGAAGATCGCCACGATCGCGTCCGCCGCGCGCGGCAGCGCCAGCGCCACGAACCGCTCGGGTTCCGCGCCCCGTGCCGCGAGCCAGGCGGCCAACCGGTCGGACTCGGCGTCCAGCTCGGCGAACGTCAGCGTGCGGTCCGCCACCACGGCGATCGCGTCCGGCGTCGCCTCCGCCTGCGCGGCGAGGACTTCGGTGACCGGCCGCGCCTCGACCGGGCCGGACGCCAACCGGTCCCGCTCACCGGGCAGCAGCGCGGTGGTCGCGGCCAGCGCGCGGTCGGGCTCGGTGGTGATCACGTCGAGCAGCGCGGTGAGCCGGTCGCCGATCGCGGTGACCTCGGCCGCGGAGCGCAGGTCCGGCCGGTACTCCAGCAGCAGTCGCAGGCGCGCGCCCGGCAGCACGGACAGCGCCAGCGGGTAGTGCGTGGTGTCCCGACCGCCGACGGCCTCGATCGTCACGCCGTCGACCACGTGCGCGGCGCTCTCCGGGTCGAACGGGTAGTTCTCGAACACCACCAGGGTGTCGAACAGCGGCCCGAAGCCGGCGATCCGCTGGAGGTCGGCCAGCGCCACGTGGTGGTGCTCGCCCAGCAGCGCCTGTTCCCGCTGCACGCGGGTGACCAGTTCGCGGAACGTCCACTCCGGACGGAGCCCGACACGCACCGGAACGGTGTTGATGAACAGGCCGATCATCGCGTCCACGTCCGGCAGGTCGCCCGGTCGCCCGGACACCGCCGCGCCGAACACCACGTCGTCGCGCCCGGTCAGGTGGCCCAGCAGCACCGCCCACGCGACCTGCACGACGGTGTTGACCGTGACGCCGAGGTCCTGGGCGAACCCGACGAGCCGGCGCGTCCCCTCCTCGGTCAGCTCGGCGGCGACCTCGGCGGGGTCCACCGCGTCCCGCGAGGCGTGCGGGCTGACCAGGGTCGGCTCGGCCAGTCCCGCGAGCGCGGCCCGCCAGACGTCCGCCGAACTCGGTCGCGCTTCGAGCCATTCGAGGTAGCGGCGGAACGACGGCACGGCCGCCGGCCGGTCGCCCGCGTAGTGCGCGAACAACTCCTGGATCAGCAACGGGGTCGACCAGCCGTCGAGCAGCAGGTGGTGGCTCGTCAGCACGAACCGGTGCCGGTCGCCCGCCGAGAGCAGCGCGCAGCGCGCCAGCGGCGGCCGGGTGAGGTCGAAGCGCTCCCGCTGGTCGCGGCGCAGGAACTCCTCGAAGTCCTCCGTCGACTCCACCCACGGCACGTCCACCGACGCGGGCACCCTGGCGTGCCCGCCGTGCACCGCGATCCGCAGGTTGTCGTGCCGGTTGAGCACCGCGTTCACCGCCGCGCGCAACCGCGCCGGGTCCAGCGGGCCGTGCAGGTCGAGGGTGAGCTGGGTCAGGTAGAGGTCGGGTCCCTCGTCGTCGAGCAGCGCGTGGAACACCATGCCCTGCTGCAACGGGGTCAGCGGCCACACGTCCAGCACGTCGTCGCCGAGTTCGTCCACTTCGGACTGGTCGAGCGCGACCAACGGGAAGTCCGACGGGGTGCGGCCCTCGCCGCCGACCCGCGCCAGCGCGTCCACCCACCGGTCGGCCAGGTCCGCCACCTGGTCCTCGGTGAGCACGCCGTCCTGCCACGACCACACCGCGGTCAGCTCGTCGTCCAGCGCGTCGACGTTGACCTCCAACGGGTACGCGGCGGGCAACCGGTCCGCGCCGCCGCGCAGGGCGGCGGGCAGCGGCGCCCACGGCGCCTCCGAGGTGAGCGAGGTGCGGCCGAGGTAGTTGAAGCAGATCGACCCGCCGCGCAGCCCGCCGAGCAGCCCGAAGCCGAGCCCGTGATCGGGCACCGCGCGCAGCGCCTCCTTGACCTCCTTGAGGGAACCGGGTTCCAGTCGCACCGGGTGCAGGCAGGTGAACCAGCCGATCGCCCGGGACAGGTCGAGGTCGCCCTCGCGGCCGTGCCCCTCGACGTCGACCAGGGTCGAGGTCGTGTCGCCGAAACCGTGGTCGCGCCGCCACCGCGGGACGACCTCGGCGAGCGCGGTCAGCAGCACGTCCTGCGCGGTGCCGTTGACCGCCGCCGGCACGGTCGTCAGCAGCCCGCCGACGGGCGTGGTGACGGTGAGCCGCCGGGTGGTCGCGGCGGTGTCGTCGGCGGTCAGCGCGCGGGACCCGAGCACCGGTTCCCCCTCCGCCACCAGGTCGCGCCAGTACTCGGCGCGCGGATCACGCTCGAGGAGCGACCGCGCCCACGTCCGGTAGGAGACGGGCACCGGGTCGAGTGCCCGGCCGGCGCACGCGGATTCGAGGTCGCCCAGCAGGATCCGCCACGACACCGCGTCCACCACCAGGTGGTGCGCCACGAGCAGCACCGCGTCACCCAGCCGCACCGCCCGGAACATCACGCCGGCGCGCGGGTCCAACGCGTCCTGAGCGGTCCGCAGTGCCTGGGCGACCGGCTCGGTTCCCGGGCGCACGGCCAGCACTTCGCCGTCAGGCTCGGCCGGCACGTCCAGCCGCCACGGGTCCAGGAGCAGCCGCGCGGCCAGCACCGGGTGCCGGCGCACGACCGCGCGCAACCCCGCGGCCAACTCCTCGTCGCTCAGCGCGGCGGGCAGCCGGACCAGCACCTCCTGGCTGTAGGCGGACATCCGGTCGACGTCGTCGCCGACGAGCCGGGCCAGCCACCGGGTGATCGGCGGCGCGGGCACCTCGCCGTACGCCGCGTGCGCGGGTTCGGCGGTGTCCTCGAGGATCCTGGTCGCCACCGCGGCGATCCGGGCGGGCGTGCGCTCGGTGAACACCTGGCGCGCGGTGATCGCGTACCCCGCCGCGCGGACCCGGCCGACGAGCTGGATCGACACGATGCTGTCGCCGCCCAGGGCGAAGAACCCGTCGTCCACGCCGACCCGGCCGACCCCGAGCAGGTCCGCGAACGCCTCGCACAGCACGCGTTCCGCCTCGGTGCGCGCGCCGACGACTACCCGCTCACCCGCCGTCGGCACCGGCAGCGCCGTGCGGTCGAGCTTGCCGTTGACCGTGGTGGGCAGTTCCTCCAGCGCCACCACCGCGGCGGGCACCAGCGGCGCGGGCAGCACGGCGGCCAGCCGGTCGCGCACACCCTCGGCCGACGCCGCCACCACGTACCCGATCAGCCGTCCGTCGAGCACCGCGGCGGCCGCCGCCGACACCCCGTCCAGGCCCGCCAGCGCGGTTTCCACCTCGCCCAGCTCGATCCGGTGACCGCGCACCTTGACCTGGTCGTCGGCTCGACCCAGGAACCGCAACTCACCCCGGTCGGACACGGTCGCGAGGTCACCGGTGCGGTACATCACCGTGCCGGGCGCGCCGTGCGGGTCGGCCACGAACCTCTGCGCGGTCAGGGCCGTGTTGTTCAGGTATCCGCGCGCCAAGCCCGGCCCGGCCAGGTACAGCTCGCCGACGACACCGGCGCCGACCGGGCGCAGCGCGCCGTCGAGCACCCGGGTGACCGTGCCGGCGACCGGCGCCTCCCGGCCCGCACGGCGCAGGTAGGCGTCCACCGCGTACTCGGTGGGTCCGTACAGGTCGACCGCGTCGACCCCGGAAAGCCGGTGCCACAACGACTCCGGCACGGCCTCGCCGCCGACGCACACCACCGGGGGCCGGTGGTCGCCGGTGAGCAGACCCCGGTCGACCAGCTGGGCCAGGAACGTGGGCGTGAAGTCCACGACGTCGATCCGCTCGCGGCGCACCAGCTCGACGTACGCGTCCGGGTCCCGGTACAGGTCCTCGGCCACCACGCGCAGCTCGTGCCCGGCGACCAGCCACAGGATCGGGTCCCAGGAGGCGTCGAACGACAGCGACGCGGTGTGCGCCACCCGCATCCGGTCGGTGGCGAAGTGGTCGCGCCGGTGCGCGGCCAGCAGGTTCGCCAGTGCCCGGTGCTCGACCACGACACCCTTGGGCCGACCGGTGGAACCCGAGGTGTAGATCACGTACGCCGCGTCCCCTGGTGCCGGCCACGGCGCCGGCTCGGAGTCCACTTCGGAGTCCACTGTGGACGGTAGTTCGCGCAGCACGAGCACCGGCTGGGCATCGTCGGTCATCAGCGCCAGGCGTTCGGCGGGGTAGGCCGGGTCGAGCGGCAGCGCGACGCCTCCGGCCCGCAGCACGGCCAGCAGCGCCACCACGGCGTCCGCGCCGCGCGGCAGCGCCAGGCCGACGACCGCCTCCCGGCCCGCGCCCCGACCGCGCAACCAGGACGCGACGCGCTCGACGTCGCGCGCCAACTCGGCGAACGTGCGCGCGCCGCGGTCGTCCACCAGCGCGATCGCGTCCGGCGTCCGCACCGCCTGCGCGGCCAGGGCTTCCGGCACGGTCGGCGCGGCGGTCACCGGCACGCCCGCCGGCGCGGGAGCCGCGTCCAGCGCGGGCAGTCGGCCGACCGGCAGGTCCGGCGTCGTCGCCACCGCCGTGAGCACGTGCAGCAGGTGCCGCACCACGGGCGCCGCGTCGACCACGTCCGGCCGGTGCTCGACGTCGAGCCTGAGCGTCTCGGCCGGGGTCACGGTCAACCCGAGCGGGAACGGCGTGGCGTCGCGACCGGCCTGCGCCGAGACCTTCAGGCCGGGCACGGGTTCGGCGGCCTTGTCCGGGTCGAACGGGTAGTTCTCGAACACCGCCAGGGTGTCGAACAGCTCGCCGGTCGGCCGCTGGATGTCCGCGAGGCCGACGTGCTGGTGGTCCAGCAGCGCGGTGTGCTCGGCCTGGACCCGGGCCAACAGCGCGCGCAGCGGCTCGGCCGGGCGCAGCGCGACCCGCACCGGCACCGTGTTGATGAACAGCCCGATGACCTGCTCGATGCCGGGCACCTCCGGCGGGCGGCCGGACACCGTGGTGCCGAACACCACGTCGTCACGGCCGGTCAGCGCGCCGAGGACGAGCGCCCACGCGGTGTGCACCAGGGTGTTGAGCGTGACGCCCTCCGCGCGGGCCCGGGTGGTGAGGGCCGCGGTGAGGTCCGCGTCCAACGAGGTGCTCACGGTGTCCGGCAGCGCGGGCACGCGGTCCTGGGCCGGGCCGCCGACCAGCGTCGGGCGCACGCCGTCGAGCACCTCGTGCCACACCCGCGCCGAGTCGTCCCGGGTCGCCAACCACCGCAGGTAGTCGTGCGGGCCGGTGACCGGACGTGGTTGTGCCCCTTGGTAGAGCGTGAACAGGTCGTCCAGCAGCAGCGGCGTCGACCAGCCGTCCAGCAGCACGTGGTGGTTGCTGATCACCACCACGTGCTCGTCGGTTCCGGTGCGCACCAGCGTGAACCGGATCAGCGGCGGCACGGCGAGGTCGAAGCGGGTGTCGGCGTCCTGCGCGGTGATCCGGGCCACCGCGGCCGGCCCGTCCTGGCCGGTCACGTCGATCTCCCGCCACGGCACGGTCACGCCCTCGTGGACGACCGCGTGCCGGGTGTCCGGGAACGACGTGCGCAGCGTGGCGTGCCGGTCCAGCACCGCCTGCGCGGCGCGGTGCAGGGCGGCGGCGTCCAGCGGGCCGCTCAGCGCGAGGGTCAGCTGACCCAGGTAGACGTCGGGGCCGTCCTGGTCGAACGCGGACTGGAACACCATGCCCTGCTGGAGCGGCGTCTGCCGCCACACCTCGACCACGTCGGCGGGCAGACCGTCCACTTCGGACTGGGTCAGCACGGCGAGCGGGAAGTCCGCCGGCGTGCGGACGTCCTCGGTCAGCTCGGCCAGCGCGTGCACCCAGGCCTGTGCCAACCGGCTCAGCTCGGCCTCGTCCAGGACCGCGGACGCCCAGGTCGCGGTGAGCACGCCGTCGCGCACCGCCGAGTCCACCTCCAGCTCGTGCGTGACCGGCATCCGCGGGTCGATCCCGTCGACCAGCAGCGCGTTCTCCGCCGCCACGGCGAAGTCGGCGTCCTCGGTCGCGGGCAGCCGGCCGAGGTGGTTGAAGCCGATCGGCGCGGTGGGCAGGTCGTGCGCCAACCGCAGGAAGCCGTACCCGAGCACGTCGGGCAGGGTGCGGAGCTGTTCCTTGACCGCCTTGAGCGCGGCGCGCGGATCGGCCGAGCCGGGGGTGAGCCGCACCGGGTGGATCGCGGTGAACCACCCGACGGTCCGGGACACGTCGAGGTCCCCGTCCCGCCCGTGCGCCTCGCGGTCGACGAGCACGCTGTCCACCCCGCGCACCCGGTGGAACGCCAGGGCCAACGCGGTGAGCAGCGCGTCGTCCGCCTTGACCGACACGGGTTCCGGCGCGGTGACGGTGATCCGCCGGACGTCGCCCTCGGTGCGGGCGCGGTCGAGCGGGTGGGTCTGCTCGCCGGCGATCCCGCGCCACGCGGGCAGATCGGCCGTGTAGTCCCGTTCCCGGCGCGCCCAGGTGCGGAAGGACGCACCGGTGCGCGGGAGGTCGCGGCCGGCGTAGGCGTCCGCGAGGTCGGACAACAGGATCCGCCACGACACCGCGTCCACCGCGAGGTGGTGCACGGCGAGCAACAGCCGGTCCTGGTCCGGGAAGTGGACGGCCTGCACCATCACGCCGGTGTCCGGGTCGAGCCGGTCGCGCGCGGCGGCGGACTCGGTGGTGATGTCGTGCTCCGCCGTCCGGAACACCTCCGGCGCCCGTTCCGGCACGTGCAGGGACCAGCGGTCGCCGCGCACCAGTCGGGCGCGCAGCAGGTCGTGCCGGTCCAGCAGGGCGGCGACGGCGCGGCGCAGGCCGGGCTCGTCGCGCGGCACCCGGATCACCACGGCCTGGTGGTAGCCGGACACCGGGGCGTCCAGGTCGCCGAGCCACGCGGTCATCGGGGTCGTCGGCACGTCGCCGAGCGCGTCCCGCGCCGTGTCGTGCTCGTCCGGCGCGGCGAGCGGCGTGGCCGCGGCGGCCAGGTTGCGCACGGTCTGGTGGGTGAACACGTCCCGCGCGCTCAGGTCGAACCCGGCCGCGCGGGCCCGACCGACGAACTGGATGGACACGATGCTGTCGCCACCCAGGTCGAAGAACCCGTCGGTGGGCGCGACCTCGTCCAGCCGCAGCACTTCCGCGACCAGCGCGCACAGCACGCGCTCGGTCTCGTTCGCGGGCCGCGCGGAACCCGCGGTGTACACCGGGTCGGGCAGCGCGGACTGGTCCAGCTTGTCGTTGCCGGTGCGCGGAAACGACTCCAGCGCGACCACGGCGGCGGGCACCAGGTAGTCCGGCAGCACGCCGGCGAGGTGCCGGCGCACCGCCTCACCCTCCACTGTGGACGGTGTCACGTAGCCGACCAGCCGACCGTCTCGCAGCACGACCGCGGCCTGGTCGACGCCCGGCACGGCCGTCAGCGCGGCGGCGATCTCACCGGGTTCGACCCGGAAGCCGCGCACCTTGACCTGCTCGTCGGCCCGGCCGAGCACGAGCAGGCAGTGCGGCGTCCACTTGGCCAGGTCGCCGGTGCGGTACAGGCGCTCGCCGGGCGCGCCGAGCGGGTCGGCGACGAACCGCTCCGCCGTCGCGCGCGGGTTGCCGAGGTAGCCGCGCGCGAGCGACGCGCCCGCCAGGTACAGCTCGCCGACCACACCGCGCGGCACCGGCCGCAACGCCTTGTCCAGCAACAGTGCCCGGGTGCCGAGCACCGGGCGACCACCCCGCTCGTCCCACCAGTAGGTGTCGACGGTCGCCTCCGTCGGCCCGTACAGGTTGAGCACGCGGGTCCGCCCGACCAGGTCGACCCACAGCGAGTCCGGCACCGCCTCGCCGCCGACCGCGATCACCGAGGGGACGTGGGCGTTGTCGAACAACCCCGCGTCCACCAGCTCGCGCAGGTAGGACGGCGTGAAGTCGAGGTAGTCGATCCGGTGCTCGGCCACGAGGTCGAGCACCGCGCGCGGGTCGCGGTAGACCTCCGCCGGCACGACGTGCAGCAGGTGCCCGCCGAGCATCCACAGCACCGGGTCCCACGACGCGTCGAACGAGAACGACGCGGTGTGCGCGACCCGCAACCGCTCCCCGGCCGCGGGGAACAGCGTCGCCCGGTGCGAGGCGAAGAGCGTCGCGATGTTCTCGTGCGTCACCACGACACCCTTGGGCCGCCCGGTCGACCCGGACGTGTACAGCAGGTACGCGGCCGACCCGGGCGCGATGTCCCAGTCCGGCGGCGCGGGAGTCGTCGCGGGCAGGGAATCCAGCACCAGCACCGGATCCGCGTCGGCGAGCATCGCGTCCAGCCGCGCCCGCGGGTAGTCCCGGTCCAGGTGCAGCGCGGTCGCGCCGGACGCCAGCACGCCCAGCAGCGCCACCACCGAGTCCACCCCGCGCGGCACGGTGATCGCCACCACCCGCTCGGCCACCGCGCCGCGGGCGCGCAACCAGTGGGCCAACCCGGTCACCCGGTCACCCAGCTCGGCGTAGGTCAGCGTCACGACGCCGTCGGTCACCGCGTCCGCGGTGGACGACCCGAGGCCTGCCAGCACCGCGGGCAGCAACGGCGCGTCCACCGGCACGGCCGCCGCCGGGTGCTCGCCGGCCACCAGCACGTCCACCGCGCCGATCCGCACCCCGGTGTCCGCGCAGCACGCGGTCAGCAGCGCCACCAGGCGGGTAGCCAGGTCCGCCACCGTCGTGCCGTCGAACAGGTCGGTCCGGTACTCCACGAACCCGGCCATGCCGCCCGAGTTCTCCTGCACGCTGAACGTCAGGTCGAACTTCGCGGTCTCCTGCGCGGACTGCGCGATCTCGGCGGTCACCCCGGCAAGCTCCGGCGGGCGCCGGTCGCCGATCTGGTGGCTCACCATCACCTGGAACAGCGGGTGGTGCGCGGCCGACCGGGTCGGGTTGACCGCCTCGACCACCCGGTCGAACGGCAGGTCCGCGTGGTCGAACGCGGCCAGGTCGACGCGCCGCACCCGGTCCAGCAGCTCGCGGAACGTCGGGTCGCCCGAGGTGTCCACCCGCAGCACCACGGTGTTGACGAAGAACCCGACCAGCCCGTCCAACGCCGGGTCCGAGCGACCCTCGACCGGCGCGCCCAACGGGATGTCCTCGCCCGCGCCCATCCGGGACAGCAGCGCCGCGACCGCGGCCTGCACCACCATGAACACGCTGGTGCCGGTGTCCCGCGCGACCGCGCGCACCGCCTCGTGCAGCTGCGGCCCGACCGCGAACGGGTGCAGCGCGCCCGCCTGACCCGCGACGGCCGGCGCCGGGTGGTCGGTCGGCAGCGCGATCCGGTTCGGCACGCCCGCGAGCTGCGCGGTCCAGAACGCGACCTGCTCGTCCTGCACCCGGGCCAGCAGCTCCTCGTGCCACAGCGCGTAGTCCGCGTACTGCACGGGCAGCGGTGTCCACTCCGGACTCCCGCCGCGAAGCCTTGCCGCGTAAGCGGTTCCGAGGTCGGCGGAGAGCGGGGCGAGCGACGCCTCGTCACCGGCGACGTGGTGCAGCAGCAACATCAGCCGGTGCTCGGCGCCCGAACCCTCGAGCACCGCGCGCAGCGGCGGCTCGGCGGTGAGGTCGAAGGCGTGGCCGGGGTCGATCGCGCCCCGGTGCAGCACCGGGGCGTCGTCCCGCACCAGCTGTCGCGGCTGCCCGTCGACCTCGGCGAACACCGTCCGCAGCGACTCGTGCCTTGCCACCACGTCGGCCAGCGCGGCCTCCAGCGCCGGCACGTCCAGCGGGCCGGTCAACCGCAGCACGAGCGGCAGGTTGTAGGTGGAGTTGGGGCCCTCCACCGCGTCCAGGAACCACAACCCGCGCTGCGCGGCGGACAGCGGCACGACCTCGGGCCGCGGACCGGCGACCAGCGCGGGCCGGGGCGGCGCGTTCTCGTCCACCACCAGGGCCAACCCGGCGGGCGTCGGCGCGGCGAACAGCGACCGCAGCGGCACGTCGACCCCGAGGTCGGCCCGCACCCGCCCGACGACCTTGGTCGCGAGCAGGGAATGCCCGCCCAGCGCGAAGAAGTCGTCGTCCGCGCCGACCTCGGCCAAGCCCAGCACGTCCGCGAACACCCGGCACAGCGCCTGTTCGCGCGCGGTCGCGGGCACCCGCGTGCCGACCTCGACGGTCGGCGCGGGCAGCGCCTTGCGGTCCAGCTTCCCGTTGGCGGACAGCGGAAGCGCGTCCAGCACCACGAGGAACGACGGCACCATGTGGTCCGGCAGTACCCGCGCGACCGACCGGCGCACCGCGTCCACGTCGACCGCGCCGACCAGGTACCCGACCAGCACCGGCTCGCCGTCCAGCACCTCGCGCAGCACCACGGCCGCCGCGCGCACGCCGGGCGCGGCGATCAGCGCCGACTCGACCTCGCCCAGTTCGACGCGCAACCCGCGCAGCTTGACCTGGTCGTCCACCCGACCCAGGAACTCCAGCACGCCGTCGGGCGTCCACCGCGCCAGGTCGCCGGTGCGGTACATCCGGGAACCGGCCGGGCCGTGCGGGTCCGCGACGAACCGCTCCGCGCTCAACCCGGGCCGGTTCAGGTACCCGCGCGCCAACTGGACGCCGGTCAGGTACAGCTCGCCCGGCACGTGCGGCGGCACGGGCCGCAACCGCGCGTCCAGCACCCGCAACCCGGTGTTCCACACGGGTCGACCGATCGGCACGGTGGTCCGGTCGGCCGAGGCGACCTGCCACGACGTGACGTCGACCGACGCCTCCGTCGGCCCGTAGAGGTTGTGCAGCTCGGCCGAGAGCACCTCGCGGCACCGCCGGGCCAGGTCCGCGGGCAGCGCCTCGCCCGAGCAGATCACCCGGGCCAGGCTCGCGCACCCGGTGGCGGCCGGTTCCGCGAGGAAGGCGCGCAGCATGGACGGCACGAAGTGCGCGGTGGTGACCCGCTCGGCGCGGATCAGCTCGGCCAGGTACGCCGGGTCGCGGTGCCCGTCCGGCTTGGCCACGACCAGGGTCGCGCCCGCCAGCAGCGGCCAGAAGAACTCCCACACCGACACGTCGAAGGTCGCCGGCGTCTTCTGGAGCACCCGCTCCCCCGGCGCGAGCCGGTACCGGTCCTGCATCCACAGCAACCGGTTCACGATGCCCCGGTGCGGCACCACGACGCCCTTGGGCCGTCCGGTGGAACCCGAGGTGAAGATCACGTACGCGGCGTCGTCCGGCGTGGCCACCGGCAGCGGCCGCGGCTCGACCTCGGGCAGCTTCCCGGGTTCCACCACGACGTGACCGGGGAAGTCCACTGTGGACACCACGGCCACCGGGCGGGCGTCGGCCAGCACACCGGCGATCCGGTCGGCCGGGTGGTCGACGTCGACCGGCAGGTAGGCCGCGCCCGCGCGCTGGATCGCGTGCAACGCCACGACCAGCTCGATCGAACGCGGCAGCGCGACCGCGACCAGCGCGTCCGGCCCGGCGCCGAGCGAGGCCAGCACCTGGGCCAGTTCCTCGACCCGCGCGTCGAACTCCGCGTAGGTCAGCTCGACGCCGTCGGCGACCAGCGCGACCGCGTCCGGCGTCGCCGCGACCCGGCGGCGGACCAGCTCGGGCAGGGTGGTGTCCGGTACCCGGCGCGCGGTGTCGTTCCAGTGGCCCAGTTCCCGGCGTTCGCGCGCGGACAGCAGGTCGAGGTCGTCCAGCGGCGTCGACGGGTCGGCGGTGATCGCGGTGAGCAGCCGGACGAAGCGGTCGCCGAGGGTCCGGGCGGTGGCCGAGTCGAACAGGTCGGTGCGGTACTCGACGCTGCCGGTCATCGCCGAACCGGTGTCCACGACGCCGAAGGTCAGGTCGAACTTGGCCGTGCCGACGCCCGTGACGTCCACGGTGGACTTCACACCGGGCAGGTCGAGTCGCTCGGCCAACCCGGCGCGGTGCACCAGCATCACCTGGAACAGCGGCGAGTGCGCGGGCGAGCGCGCCGGGTTCAGCGCCTCCACGACCCGCTCGAACGGCACGTCCGCGTGGTCGAACGCGGCCAGGTCGACGGCCCGCACCAGGTCCAGCAGCTCGGCGAACGTGCCGGCGCCCGCGGTGTCCACCCGCAGCGCCAGGGTGTTGACGAAGAACCCGACAAGCCGGTCCAGCTCGGTGTCGCCGCGACCGGCCACCGGCGTGCCGACGGTGATGTCCTCGCCCGCGCCCAACCGGCGCAGCAACGCGGTGAGCGCGGCGTGCAGCACCATGAACACGCTGGTGCCGGTGCGGGACGCGAGGTCCCGGATCCCGTGCGCGACGCCGTGCGGGACGGTGAACGGCACCGTGTCGCCCGCCGCGCCCGCGATCGCCGGCCGGGGGCGGTCGGTCGGCAGGTCGAGCACCTCGGGCGCGCCCGCCAGCGCGGCGCGCCAGTGCGCGAGCTGCGCCTCGCCGGTCAGGTCGAGCAGATCCCGTTGCCACAGCGCGTAGTCCGCGTACCGGACCGGCAGCTCGGGCAGGTCGGCCGTGCCGCCCGCGAGCCGAGCCCGGTACGCCGCGGTGAGGTCGCCCACCAGCGGCGCCATCGACCACTCGTCGGCCGCGATGTGGTGCAGCAGCAGGACGAGCACGTGCCGGGAGTCGGACCGCACCAGCGTCGCGCGCACCGGCGGCTCGGCGGTCAGGTCGAACGGGCGGCGGATCTCCCGGCGCACCGCGGACTCCGGGTCGGCCGCGACCACCACGCGCAACGGCGGCGGCACCTCGAGCACCCGCGCGCACCCCGTGCCGTCCGCGCCCTCGGGGAACACCGTGCGCAGCGACTCGTGCCGCCGCGCCACGTCCGCGAGCGCGCCCTCCAGCGCCGGCACGTCGAGCGGACCGCTCAACCGCACCACCAGCGGCAGGTTGTAGGTGATGTCGGCCGGGTCGAGCCGGTGCAGGAACCACAACCGCTGCTGGGCGAACGAGAGCGGCAGGTCGTCGGGCAGCACGCGGCGGGTCAGCGCCGGTCGGCCGAGGTCGGTCAGCGCCGCCGCGACACCCGCCGGCGTCGGCGTGGCGAACAGCGCCCGCAGCGACAGGTCCTGGCCGACCTCCGCGCGCACCGCGCCGATCAGCCTGGTCGCGAGCAGGGAGTGCCCGCCCAGCGCGAAGAAGTCGTCGTCCGCGCCGACCTGCGCCACCCCGAGGACGGTCGCGAACAGCGCGCACAGCCGGGTTTCCAGCGGGGTCGCGGGTGCCCGGCCGACCGCGTGCACGACCGGCGCGGGCAGCGCCCGGCGGTCGACCTTGCCGTTGGTGGTCAACGGGATCCGGTCCACCGGCACGATCGCGGCCGGCACCAGGTAGTCCGGCAGCACCGCGCCGAGCCGGGTCCGCACGTCGACCGCGTCGAGCGTCGCGGGCACCACGTACCCGACGAGCCGCAGCGAGCCGCCGACGTCCGGCAGCGCGAGCACCGCCGCGCCCACGACGCCCGGCACCGCGGTCAGCGCGGCCGTCACCTCGCGCGGCTCCACCCGGAAGCCGCGGATCTTGACCTGCTCGTCCGCCCGACCGACGTACTCGAAACCGCCGTCGGTCCGCTGCCGCACCAGGTCGCCGGTGCGGTACATGCGGGTGCCCGGCACACCGTGCGGATCGGCCACGAAGCGGGACGCGGTGAGCCCGGTGTTGCCCAGGTACCCGCGCGCGAGCCCGTCGCCGGACAGGTACAGCTCGCCGACCAGGCCCTCGGGGACCGGGTGCAGGCCACCGTCCAGGACGTACGCCCCGGTGTTGGCCAGAGGTCGTCCGATGGAGACGGCGTGCGAGGGCGGTGCGGTGTCGGGCATGGCGGAATGCTCCAGAGGTCCACACGATCGGGTGACAAGCTAAGGTGAGGCTAACCTAATGCATCGGTGGTACGCACCGCTGCCGATCAGCCCTGTGACATTGCTCCGAGGAGACCCGAATGCGGCTCGGCGACCTGGTTGTCGACGTGGCACCCCTGCGAGAGAGCAGGGAGTTCCGCTTCCTGTTCGTGGCGAGACTGGTGTCCCTGTTCGGCTTCGGCCTGACCACCGTCGCGATCCCGGTCCAGGTCTACGGCCTGACCGGTTCCTCGATCCAGGTGTCCCTGGTCAGCCTGGTGATCATGGTCCCGATGCTGGCCGGCACCCTCGCGGGCGGCGTGCTGGCGGACCGGATGGACCGGCGGAGGCTGATCCTGCTGGCGCGCGGCGGCGCGGTGCTGGTGTTCGCGGCACTGGCCCTCAACGCCTCGCTCGACCACGCGCACCTGTGGGCGATCTACCTGTGCGCGGCGCTGAACAGCGTGCTGAACGGGTTGAGCGCCACGGCGTTGATGGCCGCCACGCCGGCCATCGTCGGACGCGGTCAGCTCGCCGCGGCGGGCGCGCTGATGGCGATCACCGCCGAACTGGGCGCGATCGTCGGACCGTCCGTCGGCGGCGCGCTGACCGCCGGGCTCGGCCTCGCCTGGAACTACGGGCTGACCGCCGTGGCGACGGCGATCACCACGGGGCTGGTGTCGTTCATCCGACCGCTGCCGCCGACCGGCGAGGTGGACGAGAACCCCGTCCAGTCCATTGTGGAGGGTTTGAGGTTCGTGGCGCGCAACCGGGTCGTCGCCGGATTGCTCCTGATCGACGTGTGCGTGGCGCTGTTCACCATGCCGTTCGCGCTGTTCCCTGAACTGGCCGAGCGGGTGTTCGAGGGCGGCGCCGGCGTGGTCGGCCTGCTGTACTCCGCGCCCGCCGTCGGCGCGATGATCGCCGCGACGGCCAGCGGCTGGACCGGTCGGGTCCGGCGCACCGGGCACTACCTGGTCGGCGCGACGATCGCGTGCGGCGTCGCGGTGGCCGGGTTCGGGCTGAGCAACGGCGTGCTGTGGCTCGCGCTGGTGAGCCTCGCGCTGCTCGGCGCGGCCGACACCGTGTCCGAGATCCTGCGGCGTTCCCTGTTGCAGCACAACACCCCCGACCACTTGCAGGGCCGCGTGAGCAGCCTTTGGCTGGCGCAGACCAACATCGCGCCCGCGCTGGGCAACTTCGAGGCGGGCGTGCTCGCCCGACTGGTGGGACCGGTGACCGCGGTCGTCGTGGGCGGCGCGCTGTGCGTCGTCACGTCCTCCGCCGTCGGCGCGGCGATGCCCGCCCTGCGGCGGTCGAGCCTCCAGGACCCGTCCGCCGACGACCTCGCCTCGGCCTGAGCCCCGTTGTCGAGCAGGGCGCCGACGGGCGCCCTACTCGGCGGGCGCGTGGTGGTCGAAGTTCTCCTCGCCGCGCTTCCAGTAGCCGTCGACGTCGATCGACTCGCGCGGGAGGCCGCGCTCGTCGCGCAGCAGCCTGCGGATCGGCTTGAGCGAGTTCGCCTCGCCCGCGACCCACGCGAAACCGCTGCCCTCGGGCAGCACCAGCGCCGCGATGGCGTCGTGCAGCAGGGTCGTGCTGCCCGCCTCGGCGCCGTCCCGGTACAACCAGGTCAGCCGGACGTCCGCCTTCGAGGTCAACTCCTGGTGCTCGGCCTCGTCGGCGACCTCCACGAAGGCGAACACCGTCTCACCCTCGTCGGCCTGCTCCAACCAGCGGGCGAGCGCCGGCAACGCGGTCTCGTCGCCCGCCACGAGGTACCAGTCCCGCCCCTTGGGCACCAGCACGGACCCGCGCGGCCCGAGCACGCCCACCGCGTCGCCCTCGCGCGCGCCGGCCGCCCAGGACGAGCCGGGGCCCTCGCCGTGCACCACGAAGTCGATGTCGAGTTCGCCCTGCTCGGCCCGGTACTCGCGCACCGTGTAGTCGCGGAACGTGGGCCGCGGCGCGTTCGGGTCCCGCTCCAGGCCCTCGGGGCCGAGCTTGGGCATCACCGGCAGCCCGTCCCGCTCGGCGGGGAAGAACAGCTTGACGTGGTCGGCGGGCGCGGCCTCCTGGAACCCGTCGAGGTCAGGCCCGGCCAGCGTCACGCGCACCATCTTCGGGGTCACGTTCCGCACGGCCTTGACCCGCAGCACACGGGGCTTCAGGTCGTACTGCACGACCTCGACGCCAGCCTGTTCAGCCACCACGACTCCTTCACTCCGGTTTGCTAAGCCTCACCTTACTTCGTGATGGCCGGGTGATCCACAGTCGCCCGCCGGCGGGCGTGGCCGGGCCGAGGCGGGTTCGTAGACTGGTGATCATGACCGACGAGAGGTACCTCGTCGCCGAGACCAGTTCCGGCGACCGGTGGGACGATCCGTCCGAGGACCTGCTGTACATGCTGGTGGAGGACATCGTCGACGAGCGGGGCGGGTCGTTCCTGCTCCGGCGGATCCACCCGCGGGAAGGGGACACGCTCGAGGTGTCCAGTCTCGACGGGCGGGCGTTCCGGGTGGTGCGGGCCGACGACGACGGGGTGTTCGAGGCGCACAGCGGTGAGCCCCGGGAGGTGCACGCCGCGATCACCCACTGGTCCTTCGAGCGGGCCGACGGGGCGGCGTACTCGCGGTTGGGGTGGCGGGCGGTGTAGCGAGGCGGTCCAGGAGGCCGTCGACCACGATCGACAGGCCGAGCCGGGCGCGGTCGTCGTGGGCTTCCGCGCCGCGGCGGGCCAGGGCCGGGACGACCTCGGCGGCCATGCGGGTGCCGAAGGACTCGTCGTCCGGGTTGGTGGCGGACAGCACCGCGCCGAACAGGTGCGACCACAGGATCCGGGCCGCGTCGGCGATCTCCACCACGCCGGCCGCGCGGAACGCCGTCACCACGCGGTCCACCAAGGGCAGGATCAACGGGCCCGCCAGGCCGTCGACGGACAGCGCCGCCACCGCCCACGGGTCGCCGCGCAGCACCTCGTACACCGTCCAGCTCACCGCCAGCAGTTCGGCGCGCGGCTCCGCGGCGGCCGGTGGCGGCTCGATCTCCTCGGCCACCGCGTCCAGCATCGCGACCACCAGGCCGTCCCGGTCGCCCACGACGGCGGGCAGGGTGGTCGGGTCCACGCCCACCCGGCGGCCGACCGCGCGCAGCGTCACCGCGGCCAGCCCCTCCTCCCGCGCCAACGCCCGCCCCTGCGCCACGACCTCGGCCCGGCCGGGCACCGCGGGCGGCGCGCACACCGGGGCAGGCACCGGTACCGGCGGACCGACGCGCGAGGCCAATCCGTCGAGCAGGATGTCCAGCTTCTCGTTCAGCCACCCACGTCCGCGAAACGTCTCGTCACCCATCTCGGGCCACGCCAACAGGTAGATCTCGCGCAACGACCGCCGACCACGAGGCGTGTCGAACACGCGATCCAACCCGCGCACCCCGATCTCGGTCGCCACCGTCAGGTCCGCGACCAGGTCGATCGCCACCATCGCGTCCTGCTCGGACAAACCCTCGGCTCGCAGCCGAACCCGGTACCCGGTCATCAGCACGGTGGCGCCCGGCGGCAACCCCGGCGCGGTCCACACCGCCTCGGCCAACCCGGGCGACCCGGCCAGGAACCGCCACAGCGCGTCCACGAACGCGGTCAGCAGCTCGCGCCACGGCAGGTCCGCGGGCGGCCAGGAGAACTCGCGCATCGCGAGGTCCAGCGCCGCCAGAACCAGGTCGTCCCGGTCGTGCACGTACCGGTAGAGCGTGGAGTGCCCGACACCGAGCCGACGGGCGACCGAGGGCATGGACAGGTTCTCCATGCCCTCGTCCAGGGCGGCGCGGGCGACGTCGTCCCGGGTCAACGACGGGGGACGCCCCGGACGACGACCCGGCCGGGGCTGTGCGGTCACGCCCCGATCCTAGGTCCGCGCCGCCCGGGCCAGCCGCCACCCACCGGCTCGCGTGCGCTCGCGCCAGAAGTCCGCGTACCGCCCGTCCCGCGCCAGCAGCTCGTCGTGCGTGCCGCGTTCCAGCACCACCCCGTCGCCCAGCACCACGATCTCGTCCGCCCGCACCACGGTGGGCAGCCGGTGCGCGATGACCAGCAGCGTCGACCGCTCCCGCAGCACGTCCAGCGCGTCCCGGACGAACCGCTCGTTCTCCGCGTCCAGCGCCGCCGTGGCCTCGTCCAGCAGCACGATCGGCGCGTTCTTCAGCACCGCCCGCGCGATCGACACCCGCTGCCGCTCGCCACCGGACAACGACGCGCCGCCCTCGCCGACCCGCGTGCCCCACCCGCCGGGCAGCCGCTCGACCACCTCGGCCACCCCCGCGAGCCGACCGGCTTCGCGCACCTCCTCGTCGGTCGCGTCCGGCCGTCCGACGCGGATGTTGGCCTCCAGCGTGTCGTCGAACAGGTAGACGTCCTGGAACACCAACGCGACCTGGGCCATCAGGTCCTCGGTGGTCTGGTCGCGCACGTCCACCCCGCCGACCCGGATCACGCCCGAGTCCACGTCCCAGAACCGCGCGATCAGCCGGGTCACCGTGGTCTTGCCCGACCCCGAGGCACCGACCAGCGCCGTCATCGTGCGCGCCGGCACGGTGATCGACACGTCGCGCAGCACCGGCCGGTCCGCCTCGTAGCCGAACCCGACGCCGGCCAGCTCGATCTCACCGGGTCGCACCACGGGGTCCGAAGTGGACGGTTCCGGCAACGGCTCCTCGGCCAGCACGGCCGCGATCCGCCGGACGTCGTTGTGCGCCATCCGCAGCGCACCGGCCAAAGTGGACACCTCACCAAGTGGGCCGGTGAACCGCGCGGCCAGCGCGAGCACCGCCACCAACCCGATGGCGTCCACGCCGGTCGACAGCGACACCCCGACCGCCACCAGCACGGTGAACGCCGACTGCGCGGCGAGCCCACCGGCCAGGATCCCCGGCACGGACAGCCACAACGCCTTGCGCCCCACCCGGTGCTGGTCCTCGATCGCCCGCTCCAGCGGCTCGTGGCCGACCGCGCCGCGCCCGAACGCCCGCAGCGTCCGCTGGTGCCGGGCGAACTCGACCACCCGGTTCGCCGCCTCCACCGCCGCCGTCTCGGACAGCTCGTCGCCGCGCCCGACCAGCGCGCCGGACCAGCGGAACACCAGGTACAGCAACGGCGCGCACACCACCATCGCGAGCCCCAGCCGCCAGTCGAACACCAGGGTGGCGACCGCGATCGTGATCGGCGTGACGACGCCGGACACCAGCGGTGTCACCAGGTGCGCGAACAAGCCGCCGACGGACACCGTGCCACCGGTGACGATCCGGGACAGCCGACCGACCTTCTCGCCGGAGAACCAGCCCACCGGCAGGGCGCCGACGTGCTCGCCGACCCGTTCGTGCATGGTGGTCAGCACGGTCAGCGCGACCGCGAAACCCTTCATCGCCTGCACGTAGTTCACCACGCACGCGGCCACGACGGCGATCGCCATCAGCCCGAGCCACCGCCCGGTCGCCGCGAGGTCGCCCGCGATCAGCGACCGCAGCACCGGTACCAGCAGCGCCGCCGCGATCCCTTGCAGCACCGCGAACAGCGTCACCCACGCCAGGTACGCGTCGAGCGCGCGGCGTCCGCCCAGGATCGCCGCCAGGTCCTTGATCATCGTTCGTCCCCCTGGTGTGCGGCCCACATCCGCGCGTACCGACCCGCGCGGTGGAGCAGTTCGTCGTGCGTGCCCTGTTCCACGACCTCGCCGTCGTCCAGCACGAGGATCCGGTCGACGCCGGTGATGGTCGCGAGCCGGTGCGCGATCACCAGCAGCGTGCGCCCCTTGGTCAACTCCGACAACGCGTCCTGCACCGCCGCCTCGGACTCGGGGTCCGCGAACGCGGTCGCCTCGTCCAGCACCAGCACCGGGCAGTCGGCGAGCAGCGCGCGGGCGATCGCGACCCGTTGCGCCTCACCGCCGGACAGCCGCGCGTCCACCGTGTCGTAGCCGTCGGGCAGTTCCAGCACCCGCTCGTGGATCCGGGCGGCCTCCGCCGCGGCGCGCACCTCGGCGTCGGTCGCCTCCGGTCGACCGAGCCGGATGTTGTCCGCGATCGTGCCGTGCACCAGCGCGACATCCTGGAGCACGAACCCGATCCACCGGTAGAGCTGTTCGGGCGCGATGTCCCGGACGTCCACCCCGCCGACGCGCACCGCTCCCCCGGTCACGTCGTGGAACCTCGGCAGCAGCGTCGCCAGCGTCGACTTGCCCGAACCCGACGGCCCGACGAGCGCGGTCACCGTGCCGGGTGCCAGCACCGCGCTCACCCCTCGGAGGACGTCGGTCGTGCCGTCGTAGGAGAACCGCACGTCGTCGAACTCGACGCCGTTGTCCCGCGGCACCAGAGGTTCCGCCGCCACCGGGAGTTCCGGCGCGGTCAGCAGGTCGTGCAGCCGCACCGCGGCGGCGCCGGCCAGCCTGCGGTCGTGCGCGCCGAACGAGATGGCCATGACCGTCGTCGGGATCACCATCGCGAGCAGCACCTCGGTGAGCGCCTCGGCGGGCGTGACCCAACCCTCGGAGACGAACCACCACACGCCGGCGAGACTGGCCAGGCCGACCACCGGCGCGGACAGCGCGAGCCCGCTCACCGCCTCCAGCCTCAGCATGGGCCGCACCCACTCGGCGTAGAACCGGCCGAACTCGCCGGCCGCGCGGTGGTACGACTCGTGCGCCCGCCGTTCCCGGCCGAACGCCTTCACCACGCCGATGCCGGTCACGAACTCCACGACGGCGGCGCTGATCCGCGCGAACGCGGTGTTCATCCCCTCCATCTTCTCCTGGTAGCCGCGCATCATCCACGCGTACGCGGCCGCGTAGGCAGGCAGCGTCGCGACGGACAGCAGCGCGAGCCGCCAGTCCAGCAGGAGCAGGTAGCCGATGCCGCCCAGCGGCAGCACGACCGCCGCGGTCAACTCCGGGGAGTGGTGCGCCACCAGGTGGTGCAGCGTGGCGATGTCGTCCTGCGCGGCCTTGCGCACCGCGCCCGAGGACCGCTCGGAGAACCAGCCGAGCGGCACCCGCCCGAGCCGGCGCACGATCCGCCGCCGCAGGTCGGCCTGGAGGTCGACGTCGGCGAAGTGGGTGATCGCGAGCGCCAGTCCCATCAGCACGCCGCGCGCGCCGAGCCCGGCCGCGATCACCCACGCCACCGTCGTCGCGTCGCCGTGCCGCGGCAGCACGTCCGCCAGCGCGCCCAACCCGATGAACGGCACCAGCCCGGCGAGCGCGCTCAACCCGGCCAGCACCATCGCGACCCTGGTCCGGGCCATCACCGGCGCGCGCAACTCGGCCGTGGCCGCCGCCGCGCGCTTGCCCTCCGACACCTCCTCCGGCGCCTCCACCAGCACTTCCCGATCCAGCGTCGCGGTCATCCGCGCCCCCTTAGGTCACCTTGCCGCAGGAGTTTACGACAGGCTGTCTGCTTTAGGTAAGCCTTACCTCATGTACGCTGCGCCTCATGCCCCGGTACTCGGCGATGGACCAGTTCCAACTGAAGGTGCTCACCAAGGCCGCCGCCCTGGTGATGGCTCCCGGCAACTACCGGGACGTGTTCGAGCAGTTCCCGATGACCGTCGTCGCGGTGCGGGAACTGAACGAGCACCTGCGGCGGATCACGTTCCACGCGCCCGGGTTCGCCGACTACCGGCGCACCGGTCCGGACGAGAACTTCGGCCTGCTGATGCCGCGACCCGGGCGTCCGCTCGTGCTGCCGAGCGAGGACAAGATCCAGGTGCGGCAGGCGATCCGGGCCATGCCCGCGGAGCAGCGCCCCGACGCGCGGTGGTACACCGTGCGGTCGCACCGGCCCGAGCGCGCCGAGATCGACGTGGACTTCGTGCTGCACGGCGACACCGGGCCGGGCTCGCGCTGGGCGGGTGCGGTCGCGCCCGGTGACGTGGTGGGGTTCCGGGCCGGCACGTCCGGGTACCGCGCGCCCGGCGGCTCGTGCCTGCTGGCCGCCGACGAGACGGCGTTGCCCGCGTTGGCGTCGATCCTGGAGGACCCGGGCGCGGCCGAGGTGCACGCGTTCGTGGAGGTGCCGGACGAGAGCTACCGGACGCCGTTGCCCGGTCCGGCGACCTGGGTCTTCCGCGGCGCGGACGCGCCGGGTTCGGCGGTGGTCGAGGCGGTCGGCTCGGCGCCGGCCGTGGACTTCGCCTGGGCCTGCGGCGAGTCCGCGCTGGCGACCGGCGTGCGGCGGCACCTGGTCCGGGAGAAGAAGATGGACCGGCGCGCGGTGATGTTCACCGGGTATTGGAAGGTCGGCTCGGCCCGGATGTGACCCGCCCTCGCGGAATCACCACGCGAAACGCGCGACGGCGTTGTCCCGCCCGTTCGAACCGGCGCGCGTCGGGTTGATCACCGGAATGTGCCGTGACCGCGACTGAGCGCTTTCCGGCGAATGATCGACGGTGGCCGAATTGTCACCCGAAAACAATTCCGGCGGACGAGATCAGTGCGCGCCCGGCCACAACCGCCAGGCGCGGGGGCCGCTCGGACCGGGCTTGCCGTTCGCCTCGGAGAACCGAAGCCGCACCCGCGCGCCGCCGAGCCGTCCGCGCTCGACGTGGATCGTGCCGCCGGTCGCCTCGGCCGCGCCCCGCGCGATGTCCAACCCGAGCCCGGTCGACCCGCCGCCACTCGCGCCACGGTCGAGCGCGCGTTCCGGATCCGCGACCCCGGGCCCGCCGTCCTCCACGACGAGCGTGATCCACCCGGCGTGCGTCACCACCGCCACCGACAGCGCCGTCCGCGCAGGCGTGTGGCAGAAGACGTTGTCCAACAACGCGTCCACGACCGCGCCCACCACGTCGGCGGACAGCGGCACGGGCGTCGGCCGGTACGGCAACTCCACCTCGCACCCCCGTCCCTGGTCCTCGGCGTGCACCGCCCAGAACTCCATCCGCGCCGCCACGACCTCACCGAGGTCGCACGTCGCCTCCTCGTCCACCACCGGCCGCAACGCCTCGATGATCCGGTCCACGTCGTGCCCGAGCGCGGTCACCGCCCGCCGAACCCGGTCCGCCACCACCCCACCGCCGAGCGCGTCGGCGTCCAACCGCAACGCGGTCAACGGCGTCCGCAACCGGTGCGACACGTCCGCGATCACCTCCCGCTCCCGCTCGACCACCCGTTCCGCCCGCCGTGCCGCCGCCTCCACCGCCTCGCCCAACGCCCGCAACTCCGCGAGCCCACCACCCGGAACCCGCCCGTCCCGCGCCGCGTCCACCAACGCCGCGACCCCGTCCACCACCGGCACCACCCGCCGCCGCCCGACGCGAACCCCGGCCACCACCCCGATCACCACGACCAGCACCCACCACCCGACCACCCACCAGAACGCGCAGCCGAGCCGGGACCCACCGCCCCGGAGTTCGACCACCCCGCGCGCCCCGGCCCGCCACAACCCGTCCCGTTCCCCACCCGCCGCCACCCGCGCGACGTCGTCCCGCGACGCCCGCCCCACCCCGACCACCGCGCCGTCCGCGAGGTGCACCGCCAACCGCCCCTCGCGCCCGGCCGACGTCCGCGCCACCGCGCTGCGCACCACCTCGACGTCATCCACCGCGGCCACCACCACCCGCACCGCCTCGACCTCGCCGGCATCCCGCTCCTCGACCCGCCCCACCGCGCCGACCCACACCACGCCCAGCCCGCCGAGCCCCAGGACCAGCCCCACCACCACCGCCACGACGAGAACCGCGTTACCCAGCAAGGACTTCACCCCACCACCACTTCCCCGCTCCCCACTCCCCCGCGCCTACCGCCTCGCGAAACGATTCGCGCCACCACACGCACCCCACATCACGCGACCACCCGCGCGCGATCACCAACCACGCCAAGCCCAACCAAGCGCCAGACCAGCCACACGCCGCCCTTCAAGGCCGCTCGGCAACCTCATCGCCCCACCTCCCGCCGAACCACCTGCGAAACGATTCGCAGACCCCCGGCCGCCTGCCCATCGGCGGGTGTGGTCAAGGCCGGGGCCGGGTTCGGCCGCGCGCGGCGAGTGCGCGGATGAAGCGGGCGACCTCGGTCGGCTTCTCCTCGGCCATGTAGTGCCCGGCGTCGATCGGTTCGTAGGTCACGTCGTGCGCCCACGCCTTCCAGATGCCCAGGGGGTCGAAGCCCAACTGGGCGCCCCAGTCCTGGGAGAGGACGCCCACGGGCATGGGGAGCGTCCGCCCGGCCTCGCGGTCCGCGAGATCCAGGTCCAGGTCGATGCCCGAGGTGGCGCGGAAGTCGGCGACGATGGAATCGACGGCTCCGGCGGAACTGTCGAGGTAGTGTCGCCGGACCTCGGGAGTGAAGGTCGAGCCGTCGGTGTCCCAGGTGTCGAGGAACGAAGCGAAGAACTCCTCCGCCACGGCCTTGATCATCTTCTCGGGCAGCCCGGCCGGTTGCGCCATCAGGTACAGGTGCCAGGCGACCTTCGCGTGCACTCCCCGAAGGACGTTCCAGGTGTCGAGCGTGGGGAGAACGTCGAGAATCCCGAGGTACCGGACCTTGTCCGGGTGGTCGAGGCCGGCGCGCACACCGACCAGAGCGCCGCGGTCGTGGCCGATCAGGCCGAAGCGCTCGTGGCCGAGCGCGCCGGCGACCCGCACGATGTCGGTGGCCATGGTGCGCTTGGAGTACGTGTGGGGACCGTCCGCCTGCGGCTTCCCGCTCTCGCCGTAGCCTCGGAGGTCGGGAACGATCACGGTGTGCTCGGTGACGAGGTCCTGCGCGACCTCGCGCCACATGTAGTGGGTTTGCGGGAAGCCGTGGAGCAGGACGACGGCCGGCCCGGACCCGCCTACCGCGACGTTGAGTGCGACGGAGTCGTCGCCGGACAAGGTCTTGTAGTGGAATCCGTCAATGGTCGCCATGGTCATCGGTGTCCTTCACTGGTCCGAGGTGGAGTGCCCGGAGGGCGGTGCGGAGAAGATCCCGGCGGGTAGCCCCGCCGGTCGAGCGGATGTCGCCCGCAGAGCGGGGATGAGGATCGAGTCGACGAGTGCTTCGAGGTAGGCCTCGTCGGTGTCGAGCCCGTTGAGCCGCCGGAGCAGGAGTACCGACCCGGCCACTTCCTCGAAGGGGAAGGGGTCGACGCCCTCGGTCAGTTCACCGCGACGGATCGCGGCGTCCACGACCGAGGCGGGCAACCGGGCCCCGGTCGGTCCGACCGCCCGTTCGATCTCCTCGGCCAGCCCGGGGTCTTCGAGCGCGGCCTGGAGGAGCAGCAGTGCGGTCCGGCCGTCGGTCGAACGCATCGTCGTGATGAGGCGTCGGCACAGGGCGAGCAGGTCACCGCGCAGGCTGCCCGTGTCGATGTCGTCCGCACCCTCCCGACGGGCGGGGCCTGCCTTCAGCGCGGCGACGACCATCTCCCGCTTCGACCTCCACCGCCGGTACAGGGTGGCTTTCGACGCGCCCGCACGACGCGCCACCTCCTCGAAGGTGACTCCCTCGAAGCCGTCCTCGGCCAGCAACGACGTCACTACCTCGAGGATCCTGCCCTCGCGCTCGTCATCACGGGGACGTCCCCCTCGACGTGCCCGACCGGCACCCCGGGTGACGCCGTTGCCCTCATTAAGATACGACACGTGCCGTATCGTATCACCGCAGCCCGCCGACACCTGCGGTCGAGGGCGACCACGGCGGACGGCCCGCGGTGTTCGAAGACGAAATCGCGACCTTCGCCCGCGCGCTCGAGGACGCCGGCACCCCGGTGCCCGACAGCGCGAAAAGCCGGTCGTCAAGTCCGGCGCACCGTGCGTCGCAACGATTCGCGGTATCGCGCGCAGTCCGCTGAGCGGGATCGTCCGCGCGATCGATCTTCGACTGCCGCGCGCCACCACCTGCGAAACCCATCGCAGGACCAACCGCGAAACCCACCACGGGATCGGTGAGGCCGCCGCGCGAACGGCTGCCGGGCCGGGCTTGGTCGCCGCGCGGCCGGTCGAGGACATCGCCGAATCGGGCGCGGTGTCGGCCCGGGAGCGGGTGTGGCCCGATGGCGGCTGATCCGGTTGGCGCAGGACGTTCCCGGTCTCGCGTCGCGGGTCGGGAGCGTCGTGGTCACGGTTCGACCAGCTTCAGACCCACCCCGCGCACCGTGTGCAGGTAGCGCGGTGCGGCGGCGGTTTCGCCCAGTTTGCGGCGGAGCCAGGAGGCGTGGACGTCGATGGTGCGGTCGTCGCCGTGGTGTTGACCCCACACCGCGGTCAGCAGTTCGCGGCGGGGTACGACCCGGCCCGGGCGGCGGGCCAGGTAGGCCAGCAGGTCGAACTCGCGCCGGCTCAGCGCGAGCGGCGCGTCCGCGAGCCACGCGCGGCGGCGGCTCAGGTCGATGCGCAAACCGCCCAGTGCCACCACCTCCTCGTCCTCCGCGCGCGCCGACCCGCCCGCCCTCCGCAGCAGGGCGTTGACCCGCGCGGTCAGCACCGCCACCGAGAACGGCTTGATCAGGTAGTCGTCCGCGCCCGCCTCCAGCAGGCCCACGACCGAACTCTCCGCGCCCCGCGCCGTCGCCACGACCACCGGCACGTCGCTGATCCCGCGCAGCATCCGCAGCACCGCCGCGCCGTCCAGGTCCGGCAGCCCGAGGTCGAGCACCACCAGGTGCAGCACCCGGGACGCGGCCTCGCGCAGCGCGGCGGCGGCCGTGCCGACGGCGTGCACCTCGTGCCCGAGATCGGTCAACGCGTGCGCGAGCGCCGCCCGGACCACCGGGTCGTCCTCGACCACCAGCACCTGGGACATGCCGGCAGGGTAGGCCCGCCGAGCACCTGCGCGAAGCCTTTCCCCCGCTTAGCGCAACCGTTCCCGACCCTTAACGGTGCCTTAGGGAATCGGGCGCTACCTTCTCCGCACGCAGTGGTCGTGGCGCGGATCACATCCGGTTCGCGTGGAATTCGGTGGGAGTGGGCGTGGCGGAAGTCGTTCTCTCCGGCGTGGGAAAAGTCTACGTCGACGGCACGCGGGCGGTCGACGGGTTGAACCTGGAAATCCGGGATGGCGAATTCCTGGTCCTGGTCGGCCCGTCCGGCTGCGGCAAGACGACCGCGCTGCGCATGATCGCGGGGTTGGAGCACGTGAGCGAGGGCGAGATCCGGATCGGCGAGCGGGTGGTCAACGACGTGCCGTCGCGGGACCGGGACGTCGCGATGGTCTTCCAGTCCTACGCGCTGTACCCGCACCTGGACGTGTTCGACAACATCGCGTTCGGGCTGACCCTGCGGAAGCTGCCGAAGGCGGAGATCGACCGCCGGGTGCGCGAGGTCGCCGACATCCTCGAGCTGGGCGAGCACCTGACCCGCAAGCCGCGCAACCTGTCCGGCGGTCAACGCCAGCGGGTCGCGATGGGCCGGGCGATCGTGCGCGCGCCGCGGGCGTTCCTGATGGACGAGCCGCTGTCGAACCTGGACGCGAAGCTCCGGGTGCAGATGCGCGCCCAGATCGCCCGCATCCAGCGCGACCTCGGCGTCACCACGGTGTACGTGACGCACGACCAGACCGAGGCGATGACCCTCGGCGACCGGGTCGCGGTGCTCAAACGCGGTGTGCTGCAACAGGTCGGGCCACCGCAGGAGCTGTACGACCGCCCGGTGAACCTGTTCGTCGCGGGCTTCATCGGCTCTCCGGGCATGAACCTGGTGACCGCGCGCCTCGACCGCGACTACGAGGGCCGGTACTGGGTCGCGCTGAACGCGGACACGTTGCCGCTGCCCGATTCCGTGCTGCACACCAGACCCGCGCTCGCGGACTACGCGGGCCGGGAGGTGATCCTCGGCATCCGGCCCGAGGACATGGAGGACGCGGCGCTCGCCGACGCGGGCGACGGCTCGATCCTGCACTCGGTGGCCGACCTGGTGGAGGCGATGGGCTCGGACGTGCTGGTGCACTTCCCGGTCGACGCGCCGCCCGCGGTCACCGAGGACACCAGGGCGCTGGCCGAGGACACCGGCACGGCCGACCTGCCGAAGGGCCGCGGCACGGTGCTCGTCGGCCGCTTCTCCCCCCGCACGCACATCTACGAGGGCGAGCCGGTCGCCGCCTGGGTCGACACGTCCCGCCTGCACTTCTTCGACCCGGAGACCGGGTCGTCCATCACCACCACGTCAGAGGAGCAGCGATGAACGGCTTGAAGGTGATCACCGCGCTGGTCGCGGCGTCGGCGTTGACGGCGTGCTCGTCCGCGGGCACCCCCGACACCACGACGAAACCCCTGTCCGGCAAGACCATCGAGGTCGCCGGCACCTGGTCGGGCGACGAGCAGGCCCGGTTCGAGCAGGTGCTGGCCGCCTTCGAGGAGCGCACCGGCGCGGACGTCCGGTACACGCCCGCGGGCGACGAGTTACCGACCGTGCTGCAAACCCGGGTGCAGGGCGGCACGCCGCCGAACATCGCGCTGGTCGCGCAACCGGGTCTGGTGGCGCAGCTGGCCCGGACGGGCGCGCTCAAGCCGTTGTCGGCGGAGGTCGACAAGGCCGTCACGGACCACAGCGCGGCGGTGTGGAAGACGCTCGGCAGCGTCGACGGCAAGCTCTACGGCGTCTACTTCAAGACCGCCAACAAGTCCACCGTCTGGTACAGCCAGAAGGCGTTCGACGCCGTCGGCGCGCAGCCGCCCAAGACCTGGGACGAGTTCCTCGCCGTCGGTCGGTCCGTTGTGGACAGTGGACAGGCCGCGGTCTCGGTCGGCGGCGCGGACGGCTGGACGCTCACCGACTGGTTCGAGAACGTCTACCTGCGCACCGCGGGCCCGGACAACTACGACAAGCTGGCCCGTCACGACCTCCCGTGGACCGACCCGACCGTGCGCACCGCGCTGGAGACCCTGGGCCGGCTGTTCGGCGACCCGAGACTGGTCGCGGGTGGCGGCGCGGGCGCGCTCCAGACCGAGTTCCCGAAGTCAGTGGTCGACGTGTTCGGCGAGCCGGCGAAGGCCGCGATGGTCTACGAGGCGGACTTCGTGGCGGGCGTGATCTCCGCGAACACCTCGGCGAAGGTGGGCGAGGACGCCAAGTTCTTCCCGTTCCCGTCGATCAACGGCTCGCCCGAGGCCGTGGTGGCGGGCGGCGACGTGGCGGTGCAGCTCAAGGACGACGACGCGACCGGTCGGCTGATGGCCTACCTGGCCTCGCCGGAGGCGGGCTCGGTGTGGGCGAAGCTGGGCGGTTTCCTGTCGCCCAACAAGGACATCCCGGTCGGCGACTACCCCGACGACGTGACCCGCGACCTCGCCAAGCGGGTCGTGGCGGCCGGTGACAACGTGCGGTTCGACCTGTCCGACCTGGCGCCGGCCGCGTTCGGCGGCACGAAGGGCGCGGGCGAGTGGAAGGCGTTGCAGGACTTCCTGGCCAACCCCGGCGACGTCGACGGCGCGGTGCGGCGACTGGAGGCCGAGGCGGCGAAGGCGTACGGGAAGTGACGACGACCGGGACCCCTGCCCGGCGCACGGGCAGGGGTCGCGCCGATCCGACCCCGGGTCGCGATCCGCGCCACGCGGTGCCGTTCCTGCTGCCCGCGCTGGTCGTGCTGGCCGCGCTCGTGGTGTACCCGCTGGTGTACTCCTTCGTGCGCAGCTTCTTCGACCGGGACGGCTCGGCGTTCGTCGGCGTCGGCAACTACGTCGACCTGTTCACCGACACCCGCACGCTGACCGCGTTCCGCAACAACGTGATCTGGGTGCTGGTGGCGCCGGCCGCGGTCACCGGGCTGGGCCTGGTGTTCGCGGTGCTGACCGAGCGGATCCGCTGGGCGACCGCGTTCCGGCTGGTGCTGTTCATGCCGATGGCGATCTCGCTGTTCGCCTCCGGCATCATCTTCCGCCTGGTGTACGAGGAGGACCCGCGCCAGGGCGTGGTCAACGCGGTCACCGTCGGCGTGCACGACCTGTTCACCGAACCCTCGCCGTACCCCGGCGCGCACCCCAGGGACGGCGTTTTCCCCGCCGCACCAGGGGGTTTCACCTCGACGCCGGTGCGACCGGGCGAGGTGGTCACCGCGCCGCTGGTGGGTTTCGCGCCGGGGAAGGTGGTGCCCGAGGCCTCCGCCGCGTCCACGCCGACGCCCGCGCCGGGCGAGGTGCGCGGCGTGGTGTGGCTGGACGTGTCGGTCGGCGGCGCGCCGGGCCGGACCGACCGGGCCGAGAAGGGCCTGCCGGGACTGGCGGTGGAGGCGTTGCGCGGCAACGAGGTCGTGGCACGCACGACCACCGGCGACGACGGCCGGTTCACCTTCGCCGACCTCGCCGACGGCGAGTACGCGATCCGGTTGGCGGAGACCAACTTCGCGCTGCCCTTCCGCGGCGTGACCTGGCTCGGGCCGACGCTGGTCACCCCGGTGATCATCTCGTCCTGGATCTGGATCATGACCGGGTTCGCCGTCACGTTCATCGCGGCCGGGTTGTCCGCGATACCGCGGGACGCGCTGGAGGCGGCCCGGGTGGACGGCGCGACCGAGTGGCAGGTGTTCCGCCGGGTCACCGTGCCGCTGCTGTCGCCGGTGCTGCTGGTGGTGTTCGTGACGCTGGTGATCAACGTGCTGAAGATCTTCGAGCTGGTGTTCGTGATCGCGCCCGGCTCGGTGCAGGAGGAGGCGAACGTCCTGGCGTTGCAGATGTGGCAGGTGTCCTTCGGCGCGGGCGGCGACCAGGGTGTCGGCAGCGCGCTGGCCGTGGTGCTGTTCCTGCTGGTCGCGCCCGCGATGGTGTTCAACGTCCGCCGGTTCCGCCGGGAGCGGTCGTGAGCGGGCCCGTGACGGGCGCGCCGAGGCGCGGCGTGCTGTCGAGGCTGACCGCGCGGCTGGGCAGCGGCGCGGTGAGCGTGCTGCTGGCCCTGGTGGCGTTGTTCTGGCTGGTGCCGGTGTTCGGCCTGTTCGTCGCGTCGCTGCGGGACGAGAGGGCGAACGCGGCGTCGGGCTGGTGGACGGTGTTCACCGCGCCCACGTCGCTGACCCTGTCGAACTACGCGGACCTGCTGGGTGAGGGCACGGTGCTGAGGTCGCTGCTCAACACGGTGTGGATCTCGGTGCCCGCCACCGCGCTGGTGGTGGTGATCGCGGCGGCGGCCGCGTACGGGTTGGCGTGGATCGAGTTCCCCGGTCGGGACGTGCTGACCACGGTCGTCGTCGGGTTGCTGGTGATGCCGATCCAGGTCGCGCTGATCCCGGTCGCGAAGCTGTTCGGGTTCCTGGGGTTGTTCGGCACCATCACGGGCGTGGTCGCGTTCCACGTGGCGTTCGGGCTGCCGTTCGCGATCTTCCTGCTGCGCAACTTCTTCACGGGGATCCCGCGTGACCTCGTGGAGGCGGCGCGGATGGACGGCGCGACGGAGTGGGTGGTGTTCCGCCGGGTCGTGCTGCCGGTGGCGAAGCCCGCCATCGCGTCGCTGACCGTGTTCCAGTTCCTGTGGGTGTGGAACGACCTGCTGGTGGCGCTGGTGTTCGCGGACCAGGACTCGGCGCCGATCACCGTGGCGCTGCGCGCGCAGCTGCGCCAGTTCGGCACGAACATCGACGTGCTGTCGACCGGCGCGTTCCTGTCCATGGTGGTGCCGCTGGTGGTGTTCCTGGCGTTCCAGCGGTACTTCGTGCAGGGCGTGCTGGCCGGCTCGACCAAGTGACGGCGCGGTCCCCGGCTCGTCAGGGTCGGGGACCGACGCCGTGCAGCAGCGTGTCCACGACCTTCGCCGCCATCACCTCGGGGTCGGTCTCGTCCGTGTGGTGCGCGGCCTCGCCGATGAGCGCGTAGTAGACCTGGCAGGTCCACCCCAGGTCCGCCTCCGCCGCCACCAGCCCGTCGGCCTGGGCGCGGCGCAGCAGGGCCACGCAGCGCTCGGCCAGCGCGCGCTGCCCCTCGGACCACCGCGCGCCGGGCGTGAACGACTCGGTCATCGCGAACGGCCACCCCAGCTTGACCCGCAGCACGCTCGCGGTGACCCCGTGCAGCGCCACGAGCGGCGGCGCGGTTTCCGGGCGGCAGGCCGCGATCACCTCGTCCAGCTGCGCGAACACGTTGTGCACCATGGCGTCCACCAGCGCCTGCCGGTTGGCGAACCTCCGGTGCACGGTCGTCCGCGCCACGCCCGCCGCCTCGGCGACCTGCTCCAGGGACGCGGTCGGGTTCGCGGCCAGCACCTTCTCCGCCGCCTCGAGGATCGTGCGGACGCTGCGCTCGGCGTCGGCGCGCAGCGGGCGTTCCCGGTTCACCACCCCGGCACGGTACCTCGCCGGCCAGAACTGCGTCACCCCTGTTGCATTTAGAGTTGTATCTGCTACAACTGTGTTGCACTTACCGAGCAGAGGAGATGGTCATGAGCACCGCACTGGTCACCGGGGCGTCCGCCGGGTTGGGCGTCGAGTTCGCCGGGCAGCTGGCCGCGCGCGGGCACGACGTCGTGCTCGTCGCCCGGTCCCGCGCCCGGTTGGAGGAGGTCGCCGAGCGGATCCGCCGCGAGCACCGCGTCCGGGCCGAGGTCGTCGTGCAGGACCTGGCCGCGCCGGACGCCGTGCCGAACGTCGTGGCCGCGCTGGCCGAGCGCGCGATCACCGTGCACACCCTGGTCAACAACGCGGGTTTCGGCACGGCCGGCCGGTTCGAGGAGATCGCCGACGGCCGGGACCGCGACCAGTTGATGGTCAACGTGGTCAGCCTCGTCGCGCTGACCCGCGCGCTCGTGCCGCAGGTGCTCGCCGAACGCGGCGCGATCGTCAACGTGGCGTCCACGGCCGGGTTCCAGCCCACGCCGTACTTCGCCACCTACAGCGCGGGCAAGGCGTTCGTGCTCAACTTCAGCCTGGCCCTGCGCGCCGAGCTGAAGGGTCGGGCGAAGGTGCTGTGCGTGTGCCCCGGCCCGGTCGAGACGAACTTCTTCGACACCGTCGAGGTCGGCCGCAGCGCCGCGATCGGCGGCCGGTTCACCACCCCCGAGGCCGTCGTCAAGGCCTCGCTGGCCGCGCTCGACCGGGACCGGGGCTACCTCGTGCCCGGCCTGCTCAACGGGCTCAACGCGCACCTCACGCCGCGTCGCCCGCGCAAGATGGTGGCCGCGATCGCCGAGCGGATCACCAGGACCGCGCTCGGCGACGCCCTCACCGGCACCGTCACCAGGTGATGTCGGCCAACGACTCCAGCGGCGCCCGGTCGGTCAGCGACTCCGGCGTCGCCAGGGTGTCCGCCGCGTGCAACGCCTCGGGGAAGGCGAACCCGCAGCGCTGCTCGACGTCGCGAACGCCGACCTGGAACACCCGGAACTCGTCCAGGTCGAGCGACTCCAGCTGATCGAGGTTCTGGGTCAGCACGAACGCGCGCGCCTTCAGCTCGCCCTTCTCCACGAACGCGATGACCTTCCAGTACTCGCGCGGCAGCGGCACGCCGCGGAACACCCGGTCGTCGTCCTGGAACACCGGACCGCCGTAGACGCTCACCCGCAGGTGGTCGACCTCGACGTCGGAGAGCACCGCGTCCTCGAGCCTGCCCCACAGGCCGTTGCGCATGCTCTGGTTGAAGTCGTCCATCTGCGGGGTGATGTTGGTGAAGAAGAACGAGTCCTTGTTCGCCCGCTCGGCGTCCTTGCCCCACAACAGGTCCGCGCGCCGGGCGAGGTGGCCGCGGTCGAGCCGGTTGTTCTTGTACAGCTCGTCGCCGACCTGGAACTGCCGGGGGATCCGGGAGTCCAGCACGAACGGGATCCCGCTGCGGTTGATCGACTTCAGGTCACCGCCGTCGATGTTCCACGCGACCCAGTAGGCGAACCGGCGCCGCTTGTGCAGCGCGAGCGAGAAGTGCGTGTAGTCGATCACCGGCGACCCGCCGAGCAGCACCGGGTCCGCGTCCGGGCCGAACGTCGGCACCCCGACGGGCGTGCCGAGGAAATCCGGGTCGAACCCGACCGGCGCGACCGCCTCCGCCCGCTCCGGCGGGGACAGCGCGATCTCCAGCTTCTCGAACACCGACGTCGGCAGGCACGCCAGCGCGTGCTCGTCCGGGTTCTCGCCGGTTTCGCCGCCGAAGTGCAGGCCCGCCAACACCTTCGACGTGCGGCCGTTGGCCGCCTTGAACACCCACGCCGAGCCCGAGTCGCCGCCGGAGCTGATCTCGCCGCCGGGTCCCGGGCGCGCCGGGTCGGGCCCGATCTCGAAGCACCCGATCTGCTTCTCGCCCTGGCCCGGGTAGGTGATCTTCACCAGGCAGTCGACCCGGCGGACCACGCCGTGGGTGACACCGGTGGTCCGCCCGCTCTTGACCACTTTGTCACCCAGTTCGGGGTCACCCAACTGGTCGATGGCAACGCCCAGGTCCAGGATCTGGTCGGTGTGCGCGCGACCCTCGATGGTGGCGATCGCGCAGTCGCCCGCCGCGCCCAGGTGCGACCGGACGAGCACGCCGAGCCGGTTGCGGTCGACCCGGTTGTCGTCGTGCGGACCGGGTTGCACCACCAGCTGGCCGATCTCGCCGAGCGCGCCGTGCAGCACGTGCCAGTTGCTCAGGACGTAGGGCGTGCCGTCGGCGCGGTCGTAGACCACGAGCCCGACGGTGCCGGCCGACCCGTTGGCACTCGCGACGCTGACACCCGCCGCCACCGGGTCCACCCGACTCTTCCGCTCACCGCCGGAAGTCTCTTCCACCACGCGGAATTCGGTGTGGTAGTCGCGCTGGAGCACGTCGGTCGGCACCACCACCCCGTCGACCTCGACCGACTCCGGCAGCAGCGCGGTGCCGAGCGCCTCCAACTGGTCGGGCTCGGCCTTCTGCCGCACGGTGAACTGGACCGCGATCGTGTCGGTCGCCCGAAGCCCTTCGACCTTGTGCCCGATGCCGATCGACGTGACGTTCGGATCCGCCAGGTAGTCCGCGCCTCGGGTGCGCACGAACGTGCGCAACGCGGCGGACAGCGGTTGCTTCTTCTTGGCCATGGCCCGACCCCCTTGTTGGCGGTGCGCCTGGCTGTCGACCAACAACCCAGCCGTGTTAGCCCACCGTTACGGCGTTCACCCCTTCGGGCGAGGATTCCGAGATCAAGAGGACGAACAACAAACAAAAAGTGACTCCGGGTTGAACATCCCCACCACCCACACCCACCTCACCCGAATGGCCCCAACCAGCCGCCTTCACCCACCAACCGCCAACTGCCGCCCGCGATCCGGAGGCCATCGGACTTGAGCCGACGGATCTTGCAGCCTGCTGCCGGCGGCACTCGGCGCCTTGGCGGGACGGCGAGCGGGCAGACAGCGGAAGTCGGGCGGCAGGAGGGAGGTAGGCGGGAAGCAGGCGAGCGGACAGGCGGCGGGGCCGCAGGCAAACGGACAGCGGGCGGGCGGAGGCAGCGGCGAGCAGGTGGCAGGCGGGCAGCGAGCGGGCGGCAGTCGCGGCAGGCGGCGATTGCGGCGGCGGGTGGGAGGCACGCGGGCACGCAGGCAGGCAGGCGGCGGCGGGGCCGCAGGCGGACGGAGGCAGCGGCCAGCAGAGGGCAGGCGGGCAGCGAGCGACCGGGCAGTCGCGACAGGCGGCGGTTGCGGCGGCGGGCAGGAGGCACACGAGCGGGCAGGCGGCGGCAGGCGGGCAGGCGGCGGCCGTGGCGGTGATGGCGGCAGCAGCAGTGGCGGCGGTGGCGGCGGTAGGTGGCAGGGAGGCCGGGCGGAGAGCGGCACGCGGGCGGAGGCGAGCGGGTAGGCGGTCGGCGGCGGGGCGGCCGCAGGCAACGGGGCGCCGGGTCCGGTCGCAGGTGAGCAGTAGCCGGCGTGAGGCAGGTGGCATGCGAGCGAGCAGGCAGGCGGCAGTCGCGGCAGGCGGCGGCCGTGGCGGAGGCAGTTGCGTCAAAGGCGGCGGCGGGGTCGGCGGCGGGTGTGGTGGAGGTGTGCGTGTTGTGGTTGGGTTGTTGAGCTTTGTGGGATTGTTCTACGATCCGGCAATTCTCATGTTCAACGTGGCTCATGTTGAACACTCCGCAGCTCAGCGCAGGCCGTGGTCCCGGGCGTACACCGCGGCCTGGGTGCGGTCTCGGAGGCCCAAGCGGGCGAGGATTCTGGAGATGTGGTTTTTCACCGTGCCTTCGCTCAGGTTCAGGTGGCGGGCGATTTCGCGGTTGGTGGAGCCTCGGGCCACCAGTCTCAGCACGTCCACCTCCCGGCCCGTCAGGTCGTGCTCCCGCACCGACACCTCCACCGGCACGCGCCCCAACGCCACCGCCACCCGAGCCGACGCCGCCGGGTCCAGCTGGTGCACGCCCTGGTGCGCCAACCGCACCGCCGCCGCCAACTCCCCCGCCGGCCGATCCTTGAGCAGGTACCCGCAGGCACCCTCCCGCAACGCGCGCACCACGTACTCCTCGTCGTCGAACGTGCTCAACACCAGCACCCGACAAGCCGGCGCGCACTCCCGCAACACCCCCAGCGCCTCCAACCCGTCCATCACCGGCATCCGCACGTCCATCAGCACCACGTCCGGCGCCGACTCCAGCACCGCCGCCACCGCCGCCCGACCGTCACCCGCGGTACCGACCACCGACACCCCGTCCTGGAGGTCCAGCACCGCCGCGATGCTCTCCCGGATCAACCGCTGGTCGTCCACCACCAGCACCCGCACCGTCACGGCGACCGCCGCGGGATCGTCACGGTCAACCGGGTGCCCGCCGAGCAGTCCACCTCCAGCACCCCGCCTTCCTGCTCGACCCGCTCCCGCATCCCCAGCAACCCGTACCCCTCCGGCCCCCGCAACCCGAGCCCGTCGTCCGCGACCACCAGCTCCGCCTCCGACTCTCCACAGTGGACGGACACGGACACCGTCGACGCCGACGCGTGCCGCAGCGCGTTCGTCACGCCCTCCTGCGCCACCCGGTACAGCGCCAACAACTGCGACGGCGCGTACCGCCCCTCGTCACCCTCGACCGACGCCGTCACCCGCAACCCGCGGGTCAGGTCCTCCAACGCGGTCGCCAACCGGAACGGCTCGCGCAACGTGCGCACCGAGCGGCGCACGTCCTCCAGCGCCCGCCGGGCCGACTCGCGCGCGTCGGCCAACGCCCGGTCCACCACGTCGGGATCGCGGTCCCGGAACGCCTCGGCCTTCTCCAGCAGCACCGCCACCGCCGTCAGGTGGTGCCCGAGCCCGTCGTGCACGTCGCGCGCCACCCGGTTCCGCTCGGCCGCCGCGGCCAGCTCCACCACCCCGCGCTGCCCCTCCACCGCCACCGCCGCCATCGCGACCACCAGCACCAGCCCGATCGCGAACATCGCCAGGTCCGACACCTGGTCGACCTGCCGCGTCCACCCCGGCCGGGTCACGCCGAACACCGCCACCACCAGCCCGAGGCAGCCGACGCCCACCACCACCGCCACCCGCCTGCCGAACGCGACGTAGGCGAAGTACGGCAGCAGCAGGAACAACACCCGGGACATGCCCGACCCGTCGGCCCACACCACGACGAGGTAGAGCGCGACCCGGACCGCGAGCAGCGCCGCGGGTAACCGGTGGGAGAAGTGGAGCCGGTGCGCGAGGTCCAGCGCGCACGCCAGCAGCAGCCCGGCGACGAACGGCACGACGCGCACCTCGCCGAGTCCGGACACGGCCGCGTACCCGCCGGCGACCAGCACGACCCCGTACAGGAGCGGAGACAGCCAGGGCACCATCCGCGCAGGCTACCGGCCCCACGCGAGGATTCGTCAGCTGTCCCACGACACGTGCCGATCGGCACGGGTGGTGTGGACCATGCGCACTTACCGCCGTGCCGGACGCGTTCCTAGCGTCACCGCCATGACCTTCCTACCGCGTTTCGGCGCCGTCTGCGGCGCACTGTCCGGCCTCGCGATCGCCGTGCCCGGCGCGATCGAGGCGTTCACCGGCGAGATCGCGCCGACCAGCGTCGTCCTCGGCCTGTCGCCCGCGCTGGCCGCGCCACTGGTGACCGCCCTGTTCCTGACCCAGCGGACCGACCGGTTCGCCCGCCTGGCCTACGCCGTGGAGATGATCGGCCTCGGCCTGTTCGGCGCGGCGGCCTTCGCGCTGAACGTCGTGGTGTTCTTCGCGTCCGGCGACGTCCTGACGGGCCCGAGCAGACTCGTGCTCTCCGCGAGCGCCTTGACGTTCGTGGTCGGCACCGTGCTGTTCGCGATCGCCCTGCACCGCGCCGGCGCGCACCCGAGGGTGCCGGTGTGGTCGTTCGGCATCGCGCTGCCGGTCTTCACGCTCGCCGCCCGACTGCCCGACACCCCGCTGACCAGCGGCTTGCACGTCGTCGTCGGCGCCACCCTGGTGTGGCTCGCGACGTCGGCCTACGCGAAGGCCGCGACGTCGTCCACCGGCACGGCGGCCCGGAACGCCTCGGCGGTGACCGTGCCGGCCTCGTCCGAGTCGTAGTCCACGACGATCCGCCACCGGCCCTCGACCCGCCGGGAGAAGGTGTGGAACCGACCGTGGAACACCTTGCGCGCGTCGCCGCGACTGGCCGTGATCCGGAAGACGCCCCGCTCGCTGGCCGCCTCACCCGCCGCGATGCGCTCGGTGAAGCGGAACTCGATGGCCAGCCCGTCGCCGCGCTCGGCGCTGTCGGTGAACCACTGGGCGGTTTGCATGGCGTACTCGTTGTAGCTCTGCACCTGCTTCGCCGGACCGCCCGCGCGGATCAGGTCCGGGCTGTGCACGTCGAGGAACGCCTCGGTGTCCAGCGCGCCGTACGCGCGCCGGAACGCGTGCCACACATCCCGGTTCAACTCGTGGAGGAGTCCGGTGTCAACCACGCACCCGAGCTTAGGAGTTGACCTGGAGCGCGGCCCACGTCAGCGCGACCGACACTGCGATTCCCAGGAACGGGACTACGGGCCTGGTACCGCGCGCCCAGGTGAGCACCAGGGCGGCGATCCCGACCACCACCGGACCCAGCACGCCGAGCAGCGTCGGCACGACACCGCCGCAGGACGCCCCACCCGGCAGCCGGCACTGGGTGTTCGGCACCAGCAGGATCAACCCGAACAGCACCGAGAGGGCCGTGTACAGCCCGAGCAGCACGGATCCGGCGATCGCGATTCCCCTCATGCCCGGATCCTAGACTGTCCACAGTGGACCACGGGCGGGTTCGCGAAGATCACCGCGCCGTCCCGTGTGGATCACCGGTACCCCCTCGCCGTGCGCCGGGCAGGTGCGCCACCCCGAAGCGGTCGAGGCACCGGACGGACCAGCGGCCACCTGCGCCGACCGGGTGAACCGCACCGGGTGTACATGTCCGTGACGACCACCGATCACCTTCACCGTGTACGCATCCAGGAATGCGCCGAGTAGCAGCCACCGCCGTCGTAGCCGCTCTCCTCCTCTCCGGGGCGACCCCCGCCGTCGCCGTGCCCGCGCTCACCCGCGACCCGGTGACCGTGATCTACAACCGGGACCACGCGCTGCACGTGCTCAACGGCGGCGCGACCGACGACGAGCTGACCACCCGCACCGCGAAGCTGGCGGAGAGCGCGTGGTCGTTCTTCCGGGGCACCTCGCCGCTGTACTACCGCGACCTGGGCGAGCTGGCGCCGTCGGCCTACGCCTCGGGCACCGCGTGGCTGACCGGTGACGCGCACCTGGAGAACACCGGCGCGGACCGGGGCGCGGACAACCTCGAGCAGTACCAGCTCACCGACACCGACGACGCGTGGCCGGGTTCGTGGACCTGGGAGCTGCGCCGCGAGGCGGTGTCCATCGTGCTCGCCGGCCGGGCGAACGGCCGCAGCGCGACGAAGATCAACGCCGACCTCGACACGTTCGTCGCCGAGTACGCCCAGTGGATCGGCAACTTCCACGGCACCAACGACGAGGCGACCTACCGGCTGACCAAGTCGAACACCTCGAACCTGTCCGAGGACCTGATCGACGCCTCCGACGCGGACTCGCGGTCCGACCTGGTCGCGAAGTGGACCTCCGGCGGCAGGTTCAAGGCCGACCCGGCGCTGCAAACCGTCCCCGCCGCCACGAAGACCCAGCTGATCAACGCGGTCGCCGCGTACCGGACCACGGCGGGCGCCCCGCTGACCGCCGCCGAGGCGACCGTGAAGGACGTCCGCCGCAGGCTCGGCGCGGGCACCGGCAGCCTCGGCCGCTACCGCTGGTACGTGCTCGTGGAGGGTGACACGACGGCGAACTCCGACGACCGGATCCTGGAGCTCAAGCAGACCGTCGACCCGGCGCCCCAGCAACTCGCGCCCACCGCGACCCCGCTCACCGGCGGCGAACGGCCCGCGAAGGCGTTGCGGTGGCTGGTGAACCAGTCCGACCCGCTGGCCGGCTGGACGTCCGTCGGCACGATCCCCGTGCTGGTCAAGGAGAAGTCGCCGTTCGCCGAGGACCTGTCCATCGGCGACCTGAGCAGCTCCACCATCTGGGACGACAGCGTCCGCGACGTGGCGCGCCTGCTCGCCGCCGGGCACTCCCGCGCCGACCAGGACATCGCCGGCACCGGCCTGACCTACTCGGTCGACGCCGCGATCGACAACGCGATCACCTCCGTCTCCGGCCTCCAGTCCGAAACCCGCGCGTTCGCCACGTCGTACGCCGACCAGGTCGCCCTCGACTGGCAGGCGTACGTCACCGCGAAGAACAACGGTCGACCCCTCTTCTGAAGGCCCTGCACCCCAAGGAGAAACCACCACCGTGTCTCCACTGTCCCGCAGGACGCTGCTCGCCGGCACGATCGCCGGCGCGGGCGCCACAGTCCTGTCCTCCGCGCCCGCACAGGCCATCGCCTACCCGTTCACCCTCGGCGTCGCGTCCGGTGAACCCGCGCCCGACGGTGTCGTGATCTGGACCCGCCTCGCGCCCAGCCCGCTCAACGCCGACGGCCTCGGCGGCATGTCGAGCGCGTCGGTGTCGGTCGAGTGGCAGGTCGCCACCGACGAGCGGTTCACCGCGATCGCCCGCACCGGCACGGTCACCGCCGTCCAGGCCGCCGCGCACAGCGTGCACGTCGAGCTCACCGGTCTGCTGCCCGGCCGCGAGTACTACTACCGGTTCCGCGCCTCCGGCCACATCTCGCCGGTCGGCCGCGCGCTCACCGCGCCCGCCGTGGGCACCTCGCCCGCGCTGACGATGCTCTTCGCCTCGTGCTCGCACTACGAGGAGGGCTACTTCACCGCGTACCGGCGGATGGCCGAGGAGCACCCGGACCTGATCCTGCACCTGGGCGACTACATCTACGAGGGCGCGGCGTCGACCACCAAGGTGCGCAAGCACGCGCCCACCGTGGAGATCGACGACCTCGCCGACTACCGGATCCGGCACGCGCAGTACAAGACGGACCCGGATCTCCAGGCCGCGCACGCCGCCGCGCCCTGGCTGGTCGTCTGGGACGATCACGAGGTCGAGAACAACTACGCCAACCTGGTGCGCAACGACAGCTCGCCGGCGGGCGACTTCCGCGCCCGGCGCGCGGCGGCGTACAAGGCCTACTGGGAGCACATGCCGTTGCGCGCCGCGCAGGCACCGGTCGCGGAGAACATGCAGCTGTACCGCCGGGTCCGGTGGGGCAGCCTCGCCACGTTCCACATGCTCGACACCCGCCAGTACCGCGACGACCAGGCGTGCGGCGACGGCACGAAGGTGTGCCCGGACGCCGACCTGCCGAACCGCACGCTGACCGGCACGGCGCAGGAGACGTGGCTGCTCGACGGCCTGCGGCAGAAGCTCGGCACCTGGGACCTGCTGGGGCAGCAGGTGTTCTTCGCGCAGAAGCTCGCCTCGGCCGACGGCGCGAAGTCGATGGACTCGTGGGACGGCTACACCGCGAACCGCGGCCGGCTGCAAAGGGGTTGGGACGCGGCGGGGTTGCGCAACACGGTGGTGCTGACCGGCGACGTGCACCGGTCGTGGGCGGCGAACCTGATGGCGGACTACACCGCGCAGGACCGGATCGTCGGCACCGAGCTGGTGACCACGTCGATCACCTCCACCGGCGACGGCAACGCGGCCGACACCGGGACGTCGAGCCTGAACCCGCACGTGAAGTTCTACAAGAACCTGCGCGGCTACGTGCGCACCACCACCACTCCCACCGAGATGAGCGTGGACTTCCGCGCGGTCGACAAGGTGACCGTCCGGGACTACCCGGTGAAAACCGTGCAGAGCTACGCGATCGAGGCGGGCAACCCCGGATTGCAGGCGCCGTGAAGAAGACCATCGCCCTCGCCGTCGCGCTGACGCTGGCCGCGCCCGGCGTCGCCTCCGCCGCGGGCACCACGCCCGCCGACATCACCTGGTCCACCGCGAACAGCACCGCCACCGGCGACCAGGACAACGCGGCCGTCTCCGCCGTGCGCACCGGGTACACCGCCGTGGTGTGGGAGGACGACCGGGACACCTCCGCGCCCGAGGACGCCGTGCACAGCGACGTCTGGATCCGGCTGTACCTGGACGGCGTGTCGAAGTACGAGAAGAAGCTGTCCGCGGGCGGCACCGGGAACTGGCGGCACGTGCAGCCGGACGTCGCGCTGCACGAGGACGGCAGCGCGGTCGTGGTGTGGGCCGAGGACCCGGACGCCAACGGGTTCTACAACATCGCCGTGCGGGTGCTGAAAGCCGACGGCACGCTGGTCGGCTCGACCACCGCGAACGCCTCGGCCGACGGTCAGCAGACCAACCCGGCGGTGGCCGCCGATCCCGACTCGCCCGGTTTCGCCGTGGTGTGGGAGGACAAGCAGACCGGCACGAACGCGACCGTGCGCGCGGCCGGGTTCGCCTCGGTGACCTCGAAGACCTACGAGGTGCAGGTGAACACCGCCGGCGGCACGCACCAGCGGCCGGACGTCGCGGTGGGCGCGGCGGGCAACGCGATCGTGGTGTGGGACGAGGACGGCGACGGCAACGGCGCGTTCAACGTGGGCCGCAAGATCCTCACCCCGACCGGCGGCGTGAAACTGGCGCAGGGCGTGGTGAACGCGGAGGCGAACGGGCAGCAGCGGCACCCGTCCGTCGCGGCGGACTTCACCGGCGACTTCGCGGTGGCCTGGGAAACCGACCACACCGGCACCCCGCAGATCGGCGTGCGGTCGTTCACCGCCGCCGGCGCCGCGTCGTCCACTGTGGACACCTACCTGCCGGGTTCCGACCCGCAGGTCGGCATCGACGACCAGCGCGGCGTCGTCGTGGCGTGGACGAGCGCGTCGGACGTGTTCGCCCAGGGCCTGAACCCGGACGGCACCACCGCGGGCCGCCTGCCCCGGCTCGCCACCACGCAGACCGCGGCGGGTCGGCAGGACGAGCCGGCGCTGGGCGTCGACGCGTGGGGCCTGGTGACCGTCGTGTACACCGACGACCACGACGGCAACCTCTACGACCAGGTCTACCTCGGCACCGGGTTGGCCAACTCCACCTGGTGACCCCCTGACCGGGGCGCGCCCCACCCCGACGGGGCGCGCCCCACCTCCTTGCTCCACGCCGTGTCGGGGCACGGCGATCGGTTGCCCGGACTCACACCCGGAGGTGGCGGGAACCGCTCACGGGACGCTCACACCCTCAGGACCCGTCCCACTGGTCGTCGCCCGACCCGGTCCGGCCGATCCGGAGCGGTCTTCGGCCGGCCACCCCCTTCGCGGCACCCGGGGTTCGGGAGGACACCCCGGGCGCTGTCCCGCGTTCGCCACCGCCACTGCGGACGGTGGCCTGACCGTGCGTCGTCGTCTCCATGCCTTCTCTACACCGCAGGGCCCGAAAGGGTTCCACCCGTCAGCGCACCGCTCCGGCGAGTTCGAGGACCGTCCAGTCCGGCAGGTCGCCCGTCACCGCGTAGACCGCGTCGCCGATCCGCCACACCGCCCTCGTGCCGCGGCACTTCACCAGCCCCGTCCCGGCCCGGCCGCCGTCCTCGGCGGTGATCCGGTACTGCGCGGCGAACTCCCGGCGCAGCAACGACTGCGGCCCGAGCGGCGCGGGCGCGGGCGTCGTCTCGGCGCCGGCGGTGTAGCGCTCCAGCAACACCGGCACGCCCGCGACCTCGTAGTCCACCAGGACCACCCCGCGCGCCGGGCCGATACCGGACTCGCGGATCCGCAGCGGTGCGGGCCACGGCATCAGCGACGGCGGTTCCCAGCCGTAGCGCGCCGCCACGACGTCGTGACCCACCTCCACGAACCCCGTCCACCCCGCGCACGGCTCGGCGGAGGCCTGCGACACGGGCAACGTGCCGCCGCCGGTCGAGTCGGCCGACGGCGTCCCGTACAGCGAGCCCAGCACCACCGCGGCGGCGAGCACGACGCCCGCCGCCGCCAGCGGCCACCCACGACACGGCCACCGGCGGCGGCGCGGCCGCAACGCCAGCATGATGTTCTCCACCGCCATCTCCGGCGGCGGCCGGTCCATCGACCGGCCGAGTTCCACGAGCAGGCGTTCGAGTTCAGCAGACATGGTCTTCCGCCACCTGTGCCGCGAGCACGCCGCGCAGCCGAGCGAGCGCGCGGGACGTCCTGGACTTCACCGACCCGCGCGCGAGGCCCAGCACCCGCGCGGTCTCCGCTTCCGACAGCTCCAGCAGGTACCGGCACCCCAGCACCTGCCGGTAGCGCTCGGGGAGGTCCGCCAGCGCGGCCCAGAGCGCCCGGTCCCGCTCCCGGTCGAGCGCGACCACCTCCGGATCCGGCTGGAACGCGGTGTCCCGCAGCGCGGACACCCTCCCGAGCAGCCCCGACCGCCGGTTCGCCGACCGGTGCGAGTTGCGCACCAGGTTCGCGACGATCTGCAACAGCCAGGGCCGGAACGGCGCGTCCGCCCGGAACCTCCCCAACGCGGCGTGCGCGCGCACGAACGCGTCCTGCACCGCGTCCTCCGCCTCGTGCCCGGCGCCCATCACCCACGCCACCCGCAACGCGGCCGCGTAATGCCGCCGCACCAACTCCTCGTACGCCGCCCCGCTGCCGGCCTTGGCCCGCGCGACCAGCTGATCGTCGTCCGTGACACACACCCCCCTCTTGCCCCCGCGCGTAGTACACCGCCGGTGGCAAATGGGTTCCACTTCCGCGACCGGGCCGCGCTCACGCGCGCACCGCCCGGCCGCCTCGAGGGTGCCGAGTGACGACCGCGCCGCAGACCGCCGCCCTCCCGCCGCACAAGGACCCGACGCCCGCCGACCGCCCGCCGCGCAGACGCCGAGTGGCGAACCCGCCGCCCTCCCGCCGCGCACAGGCCGGGCGGTCGACGCGAAACCCACCGCCGACCAGCCGCCCCACCGGTGCCGAGCGCGCGAACGCGACGCCCGCCGACCTCACAGGTGCCGAGTGGTGAAGGTGATGCCGGCCGCCGCCAGGCGGGTGATCAACGGCGAGCCCATCGCGATCGCGGGGGTGACCTGGCCGGCGGTCGGCGCCAGGGTGTCGAACGCCAGGCACAGCGCGGACTCGGCCAGCATCTTCGCCGTGTCGCCGTACCCCGGGTCACCACCCGCGACCTCGGTCACCAGCCGCTCGTCACCCGCCGTGGCGAAGAACACCACCTTGAACCACGACCGCGCGCGCTGCTCCGCCGACGGCCCGTCGCCCGCCTCCTTCAAGCCCAGCAACCACTTCCGGGTCACCGGCAGCTGCGCGAGCCCCACCACCGCGCCCGCGCCCACCGCCAGCCCGACCGCCGTCGCGAGCCCCTTCACCCCGATGTGGTGCCCGTACCGGAAGTCCGGCCCGTACTCCGCCGACGCCCGCGCCGACCGCAGCACGACCAGCGGGTCGATCGTCGGCGCCGGCAGCGCCCACACCCCGAGCCGGTGGTCGTAGTGCGGCGGCCGCGACGCGCCGCGCACCACCCGCGTCCCGCGCCCCTCCAACGCCCGCCGCTCCCGCGCCACCGCCGCGCTCGCGCGCAACCGACCCAGCGCGTTCACCGCCGAGTGCAGCGTCCCGCCGGAGAACCCGGCCGACGCCGTCACGTACCCCTCCAGCCGGATCGGCACGTCCGAGGGCAGCTGGGACACCGTGAAGAACGCGCCCAGGTCGTAGGGCACCGAGTCGAACCCGCACGAGTGCACCAGCCGCGCACCCGACGCCACCGCCCGCGCGTGCTGCTCCACGTACACCCGGTCCACGAACTCCGGCTCACCGGTCAGGTCCAGGTAGTCGGTGCCCGCCTCCGCGCACGCCGCGACGACCGGCATCCCGTGCGTCAGGTACGGACCCACCGTCGACACGAGCACCCGGGTGGACGACGCCAACCGCCGCAGCGAGGCCGGGTCGGACACGTCGGCCGGAATCAGGTCCAGACCTGTGACACCGAGCCGCGCGGCCACCGCCGCCAGCTTCGGCGCGGACCGGCCGGCCAGGGCCCACCGCGCGCCCGCCGGCACGTGCCGGGCCAGGTGTTCGGCGGTCAACGCGCCGGTGAAGCCGGTCGCGCCGAGCAGCACCACGTCGTACACGGGATCCCCTTTCCGGGCAAGGAGGTCAAGGCTAGGTCAACGATCACCCACCTGCCGGGTGACGCAGTTCGCCAGGCGTTCACCGCCCCGACCTCGGTAGATCATCACACCGTGCTCAGACCTCCCTACGGTCTGCGAGGCCCTTGTCCGGAAACAGGAAGCGAAGGGTTTCGGCATGCCAGGTAGCAGGGCCACCACCGCGTTGATCGCCATCGGCGTCCTCACCGCGACCACCCTCACCGTCGTTGCCTCCTCGGAGTACGCGCCGTCCGCGAACGCGGCGGCCACCACCTTCACCCCCACCGCCGACACCTACGTCGACAACTCCGCAACGGGGACGAACTACGGAACGTCCGGCCAACTCGGCGTGGACGGCTCCCCCAGCAAGCGCTTCTTCCTCAAGTTCACCGTGTCCGGTGTGTCCGGCGCGGTGACGAACGCGAAGCTCCGGGTGCACACCGACGACGTGTCGGGTTCGCAGAGCCCGGCCGGCGGCACGTTCAAGGCCACGACCAGCACCACGTGGACCGAAACCGGCGTGACGTGGAACAACCAGCCGGCCATCGACGGCGCGTCGCTCGGCTCGCTGGGTTCGGTGTCGCGCAACGCCTGGTACGAGGTCGACGTGACGTCGTTCGTCACCGGCAACGGCACCTACAGCGTCGCGGTGTCCTCGACCAACGGCGACGGCGCGGACTACGACTCGCGCGAGTCCGGTTCCGCCACCGCGCCGCAGCTGGTGGTCACCACCGGCACCACCCCGACGACGACCACCACGACGACGCCGCCCAGCGGTGACCCGGTGTTCGTCGGCGCGGGCGACATCGCCGACTCCGGCTCGGGCGACACCGCCACGGCCGCGTTGCTGGACAACATCCCCGGCACCGTGTGGACGACCGGCGACAACGTCTACGACAACGGCACCACCACCGAGTTCGCCAACTACTACGGCCCGACGTGGGGCAGGCACAAGGCGCGCACCAGGCCGTCGCCGGGCAACCACGACTACAACACCAGCGGCGCGACGGGCTACTACTCGTACTTCGGCGCGCAGGCGGGCACCGCCGGTGTCGGGTACTACTCGTTCGACCTGGGCAACTGGCACATCGTGTCGTTGAACTCCAACATCTCCATGTCGGCGGGCTCGGCGCAGGAGCAGTGGCTGCGGCAGGACCTCGCGGCGTCCGCGAAGCCGTGCACCGCGGCGCTGTGGCACCACCCGCTGTACACCTCGGGCGCGAACCACGCCCCGTCGACGTCGACCAGGCCGCTGTTCCAGGCCCTGTACGACTACAACGCCGACCTCGTGCTGACCGGCCACAACCACCAGTACGAGCGGTTCGCCCCGATGAACCCGACCGGCGGGCTCGACACCACCCGCGGCATCCGGTCGTTCGTCGTCGGGTCCGGCGGCGCGAGCCACTACTCGTTCGGCACCATCCAGCCCAACAGCGAGGCGCGCAACAGCGACACCTACGGCGTCCTGAAGCTCACCCTGCACAGCACCAGCTTCGACTGGCAGTTCGTCCCCGAGGCGGGCAAGTCGTACTCCGACAGCGGCACCACCGCCTGTCACTGACCCACCCGCACCGCCGCGCCCGGTCACCTCGAGGCCGGGCGCGGCCCCTCGGAGGTGAGCCGTGTACCTGTCCACAGTGGACCGACCGAAGTCGCTGGGCTGGAAGGGCATCAGCGCCAACGTCTTCGCGCTCGGCGCGGTCAGCCTGATCACCGACGTGTCGTCGGAGATGGTGACCGCGATCCTGCCCCTGTACCTCGTCGTCGGGCTCCAGCTCAGCCCGGCGGCCTACGGCCTGATCGACGGCGTCTACACCGGCGCCACCACCCTGCTGCGCCTGGTCGGCGGCTACCTCGCCGACCGCACCGACCGGCGCAAGACGGTGGCGGGCCTGGGTTACGCGCTGTCCGCGGTGGCGAAGCTGGGCCTGTTGGCCGCCGGCACGTCCACCGCCCTGCTCGGCGCGGTGATCACCGCGGACCGCGCGGGCAAGGGCCTGCGCACCGCGCCGCGCGACGCGCTGATCACCCTGTCCACCCCGTCCGGCGACCTGGGCCGCGCGTTCGGCGTGCACCGCGCGATGGACGGCGTCGGCGCGTTCGCGGGTCCGCTGGTGGCGCTGGCCGTGCTGGCCCTGACCGCCGACTCGTTCGACTCGGTGTTCATGACGAGCTTCTGCGTGGCCGCGCTGGGCGTCGTCGTGCTGACCCTGTTCGTCCGCGACCGCCCGGCGCCGAACCCGACCAGGGAACCGTTGCGGGTCAAGGAGATCCGCGTCCTCTGGCAGGACGTGAAGGTGCGCCGGGTGATCCTGACCGCGGCCGTGCTCGGCCTGTCGACCATCGGCGACGGCTTCGTGTACCTGGTGCTCCAGAAGCGCGCGGGCCTGACCATCGGCTGGTTCCCGTTGCTGGCCGTGGGCACCAGCCTGGTGTACCTCCTGCTCGCCGCGCCCGTCGGCGCGCTGGCCGACCGCGTCGGCCGCCTCCCGGTCATGCTGGGCGGCTACACGGCGCTGATCGCCGTCTACCTGATGATCTTCGGCCCCGTGGGGGGCTGGACGTCGGTCGTCGTGGTGTTGGCCCTCTACGGCGTCTTCTACGCCGCGACGGACGGCGTCCTGATGGCACTGGCCGGCCCGTTGCTGCCGGAACGCCTGCGCACCACCGGAATCGCCCTGATCCAGAGCGGCCAAGCACTGGCCTACCTGGCCTCCTCGGTCCTCTTCGGCCTCGCCTGGCAGTTCTGGGGCCCGGAAACCGCCACCCGCCTGGCCGCACTGGGCGTAGCCGTCGCCCTGGCCACCACCGCCCTCCTGTTGGGACGTCGCCGATGACCACCAGAACCCGCCTGCTGATCACCGCCCTGGCCGCCCTGCTCCTGGGCTCGCTGGCCGTCGGCTACACGGCCCTGTCCGCCGAACCGGAGGACGGCGCGACCTCGACCCCCGCCACCGGCACCACCGGCGGCGACCGGATCCACGTCCTGAGCAACGGAAAACTCTCCTCCGTGGCCCGCTCCGACCCGGGCGGACCTCGGGAGATCACCGACCAGAAGTGCGACCGCGCCTACGCCGCCGCGGGCACGATCTCCTGCCTACGCCCCGCGGGCGCCCTGAAAGCCGCCCGACTGTCGGTGCTGGACGCCGGCCTGCACGAGCGCAGGACCATTCCCCTGATCGGCTTCCCCAACCGCACCAGGGTGTCGCCCAGCGGCCGCATGATCGGCTGGACCCTCTTCGTGGACGGCCACTCCTACGCCGCCAACGGCTTCTCCACCAGCACCGGCATCCTGGACACCGCGACCGGCACGACGGTGATGTCCCTGGAGGAGTTCACCCCGTACGTCGACGGCAAGCCCTACCAGGCGGCCGACCTGAACTTCTGGGGCGTCACCTTCACCGCCGACGACAACCTCTTCTACGCCACCATGGCCACCGCGGGCCACCGCTACCTGACCCGGGGCGACTTCGCCGCCCGCACGATCACCGCGCTGATCGACAACGTGGAATGCCCGTCGCTGTCGCCGGACGACACCAGGATCGCCTACAAGGCCGCGGTGGACGGCGACCCCCAGAAGGGCTGGCGCGTCTCGGTGATGGACCTGGCCACCCGCAAGATCACCCCGCTGGCCGAAACCCGGAGCGTGGACGACCAACCGACCTGGCTCGACAACCGGACGATCGCCTACGCCCTCCAACGCCCGGACGGCGCGAACGACACCTGGTCCACCCCCGCCGACGGCTCGGGAACCCCCACCCTGCTCATCCCCGAGGCGAATTCCCCGTCACCGGCGACCTGACCCACCGCTCACACCAGGACGACCTCGACCCCGCGATCGACGAACCGCCGGACATCGCCTTCGTCGGCACCGGTGTCGGTCACCAGCACGTGCACCGACGCGATCCCGCACACCGACGCGAACGCCCGCACCCCGATCTTGGAGGAATCCGCGACCACCACGACCTTCCCGGCCCGCTCGGCCAACAACCGATCGACGTCGGCCTCACCCTCGTGGTGCGCCGAGGCGCCGGCGTCGGGGTCGATCGCGTCCACCCCGAGAAAGGTGACGTCCAGGCTCAACCCGCCGAGGATCCGGCCGGCCAGCGGACTGACCAACTCGTAGGACTGCGGCCGGGCCACCCCACCGGTCACCACGAGCTTCACCTGGGGCCGAACCGCCAACTCGTTGGCGATGTTCAACGCGTTGGTCACCACGGTGATCAACTCGGCCCCGTCCTCGCCACCCACCTCGGCACTGCCCACCAACGCCCGGGCGACCTCGGTCGTGGTGGTCCCCCCGTTCAACCCGACCACCGCGCCCCGCACCACCAACCCGGCCGCGGCCACCCCGATGCGCCGCTTCTCCCCGGCCCGCCGAACACTCCGGTACCGGACCGGCAACCCGTAGGCCACCGAATGGGCCACCGCGCCGCCGCGCGTCCGGGTCAGCAACCGCTGCCCGGCGAGGTGGTCCAGGTCCCGCCGAATGGTCGCGCCGGACACCGCCAGTTCCGCCGCGATGTCCTCGACGTCGATCCGCCCCCGCACCGCGAGCAACTCCAGGAGCGCGTTCAACCGCTCGTCACGATTCACCCGGCCACCTCCGCGCACAACATAATGCACGCGCAGGCCGGGCCGACTCCTCCACTCGCCACGAAAACGCACCACCCGGACCAATGTCCAGTGGACAGAAAATCCACAGTGGACACCGCACCGAAAGCGCTACACCATTCCCCGCAACATCAGGTTCCAGTACAGGAAGGGCAACCCGACCCGCTTCACCAGGCCGAAATCCCGAACCTCACCCACCGGCAACCCCAACGACGGGGTAGGCCGCCCGGAGTAGTCGAACTCGGCCAGCACCAACGACCCCCGCCCCGTGGTGATCGGACAGGACGCGTAGCCCCCGTACCCGAACGGCGGCTCGACACCGGCCCGAGCCGCCAGCAGGTTCCCCACCACCACCGGCGCCTGCCGCCGCACGGCCGCCCCGGTCTTCGCGTTGGGCGTCCCCGCGACGTCACCCAGCGCGAACACCTCGGGGAACTCCCGGTGCCGCAACGTGCCGGGGTCGACGTCCACGAACCCGGACTCCCCGGCCAACGCCGACCGGGCCACCCACCCCGGCGCGCTCTGCGGCGGCACCAGGTGGGCCACGTCGTAGGGCAACGTCATCACCCCGGAAGGCGTCCGCACCACCACGTCCCGCCGCGCGGGCCGCACCTCCACCACCTCGCTGCCCAGGTGCACCCGCACCCCCAACCTCGAGGCGACCCGCTCCAACACCGCCGCGTACTCGGGCACCCCGAAGATCGCCGGTCCCGGCAACACCAGGTGCACCTCCACCGAGGCACCCGTTCGACGCCAGTGGTCCGCGGCCAGGTAGGCGATCTTCTGCGGCGCCCCGGCGCACTTCACCGGTCCGGAGGGCATCCCGAACACCGCCGTCCCCGATCGCGTGTCCCGGATGAACTTCCACATGGCGGGCGCGTACTCGTACGCGTAGTTGGACGACACCCCGTCCCGCCCGACGGCCTCCCGCAACCCGATCAACCGGTCCCAGTCCAACCGGATCCCGGGACACACCACCAACCACCGGTACGAGATCTCCTCCCGCTCCAGCACCACCCGCCGCGACAGGGCCCGCACCTCCACCGCGGAGTCGCGGATCCACGTCACCCCACGCGGTAACACCGCGCCCGTCGGACGCGCACTCGCCTCGACCGACGCCCGCCCACCACCGACCAACGTCCACAACGGCTGGTAGTAGTGCGTGGAGGACGGCTCGACCACGGCGACGTCCGACACACCGGCCCGCCGAAGCCGAGCCGCCACCGTCACCCCGGCCGTACCCCCACCGATGATCACCACTTGAAACTCACGCACCCCAACACACCTCCAAATGTCCGTACATCCGGCAACTACGCACCGTACGATAATCGACAGAGGAGGCCTCATGCTCGACCGAACGCACCCCACCCCGCTCTGGCGTCAACTCCAGAACGACCTGATCCGCCGGCTCCGCGCGGGCGAGTTCACCGACACCTTCCCCGGCGAGCTGACCCTGGTCGACACCTACCGGGTCAGCAGGCACACCGTCCGCCAAGCCCTGCGCCACCTCAGGGAGGAGGGCCTGGTCGCCGCCACCAGGGGCCGCCAACCCCGGGTGGCCCACACCGCCGAGGTGGTCCAACCCCTGGACACCCTCTACAGCCTGTTCGCCAGTGTCGAAGCCACCGGCAGAACGCAAACCTCCCAGGTCAGGGTCCTGGACATCCGAGCGGACGGCGTCATCGCCGACCAACTCGACCTCGAGGGCTCCACCCCGCTGCTGCACCTGGAACGCCTGCGCCTGGCCGACGACGAGCCCCTGGCGATCGACCGGGTGTGGCTCCCGGCGGCCATCGCCGCCCCGCTCCTGGACGCCGACTTCAGCCGAACCAGCCTCTACGCCGTCCTGGCCGACCGCACCGGCACCAGGCTCGACCACAGCAGCGAGAACATCCGCGCCGTCATCCCCACCGGCGCCGAACGGGCGCTGCTCCGCTGCCCGGCCGACACCGCGTGCCTGTCCATCCACCGCCGAGGCGAGTCCGCCGGCCGCCCCGTCGAGTGGCGCCACACCCTCGTCCGGGGCGACCGCTACACCGTCACCGCGGAGTTTTCCGTCACGGAGGGCTACCAACGCCGCCCGATCTAGCCCCATAATGTCCGTACATTGGAGGTACGGACATGGACGTCATCCCGCTGGACACCCCGGAACTGGGCGATCGCGGCTACCTCGTGCACGACGGCGCGCACGCGCTCGTCGTCGACCCCCAACGCGACATCGACCGCGTCGAGGCGAAGGCCCGCGAGCAGGGCGTCACCATCACCCACGTCGCGGAAACCCACATCCACAACGACTACGTGACCGGCGGCCACGCCCTGGCCCGCAAGCACGACGCCACCTACCTGGTCGCCGCCGCGGAACAGGTCGCCTTCGACCGCCACCCGGTCCACCCCGGCGACACCGTCGCGGTGGGCACCATGACCGTCACCGCCCTCGCCACACCGGGCCACACCGAGCACCACCTGGCCTACGTGGTCGACCACGACGGCCGGCAGGCGATCTTCTCCGGCGGCAGCCTCCTCCACGGCTCGGTGGGACGCACGGACCTGGTCGACCCGACCCGCACCGAGGAGCTGACCCGCGCCCAGTACCACTCGGCCCGCACCCTGGCCGACCGCGCGCACCCGGACGCGACCCTGCACCCCACCCACGGCTTCGGCAGCTTCTGCTCGTCCGGCCCCACCCGGACCGCGCACACCTCCACCATCGCCGAGCAGCTCCGGGTGAACCACGCCCTCACCGACGACGAGACCGAGTTCGTCGCCACCCTGATCGCGAACCTGACCGCGTACCCGTCCTACTACGCGCACATGGCCCCGCTGAACAGGATCGGCCCCGCCGAACCCGACCTCACCGTCCCGCGACCGCTGAGCCCGGGAGAGCTCTCCCGCCGCCTCGACGCCGGCGAGTGGGTCGTGGACCTGCGCCACCGCGTCGCCTTCGCGACCTCCCACCTCCGCGGCGCGATCAGCGTCGAGTACGGCCGCCACTTCACCACCTACCTGGGCTGGACCCTGCCGTGGGGCGACCCCGTCACCCTGATCGGCGCGCCGGACGACGTCACCGCGGCGATCCGCGACCTGTCCCGGATCGGCCTGGACCACCCGGACGTCGGCGCCGACGCCGACGCCGGCCACCCCACCAGCTCCTACCGCCGCGCGACGTGGCCGGAACTGCGCACCCGCCTCACCGACCCGCGCCCGCTCACCGTCCTCGACGTCCGCCGCGACGACGAACGCGCCACGACCGCCGTCCCGCGGTCGCTGCACATACCCCTACCCCGCCTCGTGTCCACAATGGACAGCCTGCCGAACCACGAGATCTGGGTGCACTGCGCCTCGGGCTACCGGGCGGGCATCGCGGCGAGCCTGCTGGATCGCGCGGGCCACCACGTCGTGCACGTGGACGACGACTGGCCGGACACCGCGACCCCATGACCACCGCCCTGGCCCTGCTCGCCGGCGCGATCGTCGGCCTGGCCCTGGGCGCGCTGGGCGGCGGCGGCAGCGTGCTCACCGTGCCCGCCCTCGTCTACCTGCTCGGCTTCTCCCCGCAGCACGCCGGCACCGCGAGCCTGCTCGTCGTCGTCACCACCTCGGCCGCCGCGCTGCTCGCCCACGCCAGGGCGAACCGGGTGAACTGGCGCCTGGGCGGCCTGTTCGCGGCCGCCGGCGTGCTGCCCGCCCTCACCGCCGGCGCGTTGACCAGGCACGTCCCGGACACCGTGCTGACCGCCGCGTTCGCCGTCACGGCCCTCGCGAGCGCGCTGTCCCTGCTGCGCTGCCCCGCGCCGACGGCCACCCGCAAGCACCCGGCCGCGGTCGGCGGCGTGGGCGCGGGCCTGGGCGCGGTCACCGGTCTGCTCGGCGTGGGCGGCGGTTTCCTGGCCGTGCCGGCGCTCGTCGCGGTGCTCGCGGTGCCGATGTCGGCGGCGGTGGGCACGAGCCTGCTGGTGATCGTCGTGAACGGACTGGCCGCGACCGCCACCCGCCTGCCGTCGTTCACCGGCTTGGACTGGACCGTGCTGGGCCCGTTCGCGGCGGCCGCGCTCCTCGGCGCGTGGGACGGCAAACGCCTGGCGCACCGCGTCGACCCGACCACGCTGCGCCGGGCGTTCGCGGTGGTGCTGCTCGTGGTGTCGGTCGGCATGCTGGCCGAGGTGGTCGCCTGACCGGAGTCCGTCCGACCACGCTCACCCCGGCGGTACGAACGCGGCGATCGACGCGGCCAGCCGACGCGCACCGTCCTCACCGGGATGCCGATCGGCCAACTCCCGCACCACGGCCAACCGGTCCGCCACCCGACTCGACCCGATGGCACCCGCCGAGGCCACCGCCCGCCCACCGGCCTCCGCCGCCCCGTCGAAGTCGTTCCGGTGCAGGCACATCGTCGCCAACGCGATCAGGCAGAACGTCCGACTCCGAGCCATTCCGGCCGAATACCCCCGCACCGCCGCCGTCAACGCCTCGACCGCCTCCGACCCGTGCCCGGCCTCGCCCCCACCGACCAACTCGGTCAGCACCACACCGGTCATCGCCGAGAAGTCGGCCTCGTCGAAGAACCGGGCCCACCCGCCCGCCGGCGTCGCGCCCCGGTCGAACGCGCCACGCGCCACCCGCAGGCACCGCACCGCCTCGCCGCTATCCCCCAACCGCGCCGACGCCCACGCGCAGTTGGCGGTCAGCAACGCCGTGGTGTGCGCACCACTCGACACCGACAGTCCACTGTGGAACGACGACAGCGCGCCCAGCGGATCGCGGTGGTGCAGCCGCAACCTGCCGACCCGGTAGTGCACGTTGGCGACCAGTTCGCGGTGCCCGGCCTCCTGCGCCAGCTCCCGCGCCCGCGCCCAGTGCCGCTCCGGCGACCGGACGAGGCCGGTGTCGAAACCGGCCCACGCGGCCAGGTTGTGCTGATCCGCCAACGCCACCAGCAACCGCCGCCGCACGCCGGGGGCAGCCGCCGCGCGCAGCGTCCCGTCGTTCCAGGCCGCGGCGACGATCGCCCGGTCCCGGCACGCGGCGCCACCCTGCTCGTAGTCGACCCGGCGCAGCAGCTCGGTCTCCTCCTCGATCCGACGTACATCGGACGTTCCCATCCTGGGCGGAACCCGACCGCTTCCAGCCATGGCGGCACCTCGCAGTCGCAACGGATCCGGTCCAGCACCTGCATCCAACCGCCAGGATGCCTCGGCAGACGCCCGTGCACGGCGGGTACCACCCCGGCGGATACCCCCGACCGGGCGGACCACTGGCCCCGTGCGGCGGTACGGGACGACCCACCAGACTGGACGAATGGCCTCTCTCGCGTTGGTGACGCTGCTGGCCGCGTCCGCGCTCGTCGCGGATCCGGGCCAGTGGCCGGTCAAAGTCCAGTCGGTGCTCACCGCAGGATCCACCGGATATGTCGAACTCCGCAACATCTCGTCCACATCCGTAGACTTATCCGGGTGGACCGTGCGCGGGTGCGCGGGCGCGACGACCGTCGACCTCGCCGAGCTGCCCGCGGGCGCGGTGCTGCCGGGCAGTGAGCGATTCCTGGTCGCCGGCGCGGATTTCGCCGGTCCGGCCGCCCGGATCACGGTGCCCGCGCTGGTGGGCGACGGACTGGTCCTGGTGGACCGCAGGCGCGCCCGGGTGGACGCGGTGGCCACCACGCCGTCCTCGCCCTGCTCCGAACGCCGTGCCGCGGCGCCGTGCGGTGCCCTGCCTCTCAGTCGCGACCCCGACGGTGCCGACACCGACGACAACAGCCAGGATTTCCACTGCGCCCCACCCTTCGGCCCCTGAGACCGGTGCCCGCGCCCCACGCGGCGCCCCGGCAGGAGTACTCATGAATGGGTACGTCCGCGAGGTGGGGAGGGCACGTGGGTGGAGCGCGACGGTCCGGGACGTGAGGACGCCGCAGGGTGGGAGCGGGACACTGGCCAGAGACGACGTGACGATGCTCGTGGAGAAGCTGGTCGCGCGGTGGGCGGCGAAGGACACCGCCGCGGTGAGCAAGCTGTTCGCCGACCGCGTCCGGTGGTGGACGGCCGCCGTGCCGGGCGTGCCGTGGCCGACCAGGGTGCGCACACCGCGCGAGGTCGAGTCGTTCTTCCTCGCGTTCCGGTCCACGCTGGAGCTGACCGGGGTCACCACGCACGGGCTCGTGGTCGACCGGTCCGACGCGGTGCTCATGGGTCGCCTGCACACCAGGGTCCAGGCGACCGGCGCCACGCTGTCGTTCGACTTCGCGATGGCGGTGAGCGCGCACGCGGGCCGGATCGCCGAATTCCGGCTCTACGCGGACACCCTGGCAATTGCACGTGCAGTCGCCGTGCGCTGACACCGTCGATGTTCCTCGGGTATCACCGTGATGCTTGGCCGGTCGACCCGCGTCCGCTGGAACACTGTGGGGCGGCTTGTCGTCGCAAGAAAGGCCTCGATGGTGTCCGGAACGTCCGCACATGATGACGGGAAACACCTACCGCAGCCGATGAGTGAATTCCTACCCGAACTGCGCAGACAACACGGTCTCACCCAGTGCGATCTCGCCGCCGAGCTGCACGCGGTATCCGGTAACCTCAGCATCACGCGCGAGGAGGTCTCCCGCTGGGAGCGGGGGAAACGAATTCCCGGACCGTACTGGCGCAATTGGCTCAGCCAGGTGCTGCACACCTCGCAACGTGAATTGGAACTGGCCGCCGCCGTCGCGAGGCATCGCCGCCACTTCCCCGGTTGACGTTTACCGGAACTGCACTGGCCCCTTACGAATGGCTCCGCCGCCGCGCCAACATTGAGCCGGGCCGCCACCAGGGCGAACACCCCGAAAATCGCCCGGAAGCCCGGATCCACCTCATTAAGGAAAGGTGTGTCATGCGTCGACTGTTGAGCAGTGCCGCGACCATCGCCATTCTGGCCACGATCATGGCGACCGCCCCGAGCGCGAACGCCGCTCCGAACTCCCCCGACAAGGACCAGCCGCTCGCCTCGACCAGCGTGGTCGTCAACGAACTGTCCACCCGCGGCCCGAACGGCCCGCTGGACGAGTTCATCGAGGTCCGGAACGTCAGCAACAACCCGGTCGACCTCACCGGCTACTCGGTGCGCGTGTACAACGGCCAGAACGCCCTCATCGGCACCATCGCGCTGCCTGCCGGCCTGGTCCTCCAGCCGAAGGACAACGTCGGCCAGTTCCTGGTGCTCACCGCCGCGAACTTCTCCGGCACGGTCCAGGACGCGTCCAACGTGCTGCCGTACGTGCTCAACTCGGTCGAGGGAATCCCGACCACCGGCGGCGTCGCCGTCTTCGGTCCGACCGGCGCGCGGATCGACGGCGTCGCGTACTCCCTCGTGGTCAACGCCGCCCGCGAAGGCCAGCCCGCGCTGCCGGAAACCCGTGCGGACGCCCAGCTCGCCGCCGCCACCGCGCGCGACATCGTCAGCACCGACACCGACAACAACCGGGTCGACTTCTCGCTGCACGCGCGGACCCCGGGCCAGCTGAACTGACCGGCCCCGACTTCTCCCGGCGCGGGCGAACCCACCCTCCACGCAAGAGGAACCGGCCGGCTCCCCACGCCGCGCCGCGAGGGGGAACCGGGAGAACGTCCGCTCCACCACCACCGGACCGAACGGTTCCCCGGAACCGCGCCACCCGGGAGGAAAGCGGGCGGACAGCCAGGAACCAGCACACCCGGGTCGGCCCGAACCGACCCGATCCGAAGGCCCCGACCGCGTGGTGCGGTCGGGTCGTCTACCTGGACGGCAACTCGCTGGGCGCACCGCCCAAGGCCGTCGCGGCACGCGTGCAGGAGGTGATCTCCCACCAGTGGGGCCGGCGGCT